>WQUH01000001.1 GCA_009782165.1 Pseudomonadota bacterium
TGTTCATCATCTGCTGCCCGGTCGGCGCCTACTATGCCGAAGGCTTCAGCCCGACCAGGATTTATGTCGAGGACAACTATGCCCGCTCCGTCCCCGGCGGAGTCGGCAACGCCAAGACCGCCGGCAACTATGCGGCCAGCCTCAAGGCCCAATCCGCTGCCCATGACAAAGGCTACACCCAGGTTCTCTGGCTGGATGCGGTGGAACACAAGTATGCCGAGGAGGTCGGCACCTCCAATATCTTTTTCCTGATTGACGGCGAGCTGATCACCCCGCCCCTGGAAGGGTCCATCCTGCCCGGCATCACCAGGGATTCGGTGCTGCAACTGGCCCGCGACTGGGGCTATCCGGTCAGCGAGCGCCGCATCGCCATCGACGAGATCCTGGCAGCCGGCAAGAACGGCACCTTGCAGGAGAGTTTCGGCACCGGCACGGCGGCGGTGATCAGTCCGGTGGGCGAATTCTGCTACCGGGAAGAGCGGATTCAGATCAGCGGGGGTGCGGTCGGACCCTTGGCGACGCGGTTGTACGACGAGCTGCAGGGCATTCAGTTCGGGGAGCGCGAAGACCCGCACAAGTGGCGCGTTCGGGTCGGATGAACTGATGTGCCGGGGGTGCGTCTCCCCGCCTCAATCTTGTCATTTCAAAGGGTTGCGCGATATTTTTTTTTCGTAGACCCTTCCCTTGATTTTTCGGGAAGCGAACCTATTATTTTGCGCAGTTTGAAGCCCGACGCTTCGTTTTTGTCCAACGACGCGGTTTGAACCGGCCGCTGGACAGCGAATTATCTCTATCGGTTCGAGTATTTTTTTTCGTTTATTTGCGCGGACATCTACAACAAAGAAGGAGGAGTGTTCATGAAGATTCGTCCATTGAATGACCGCATTCTGGTCAAAAGATTGGAAGGAGAAGAAAAAACCGCCGGCGGCATCATTATTCCCGATTCGGCCAAAGAGAAACCGGCCGAGGGCGAAATCGTCGCCATCGGTCCCGGCAAGCGGGACGATGCCGGTAAGCGCATCGCCATCGATCTGGCGGTCGGCGATCGGGTTCTGTTCTCCAAATACGGCGGTACCGAGGTGAAGCTGGACGGCGAGGATTTTCTGATAATGCGCGAGGATGATATCCTTGGTGTGGTACAGGCGTAAGAAAAAGGATCAATCCAAACGAATTGTTGAGGAGATACGATAATGGCTGCAAAAGATCTGAAGTATGGTGCCAAGGCTCGGGAAAAAATGCTGACCGGTGTCAACGCCCTGGCAAACGCTGTCAAAGTGACCCTCGGACCCAAGGGACGCAATGTGCTGATCGAGAAATCCTTTGGCGCGCCGGTCATCACCAAGGACGGTGTGACCGTGGCCAAGGAGATTGAATTGAAGGACAAGTTTGAAAACATGGGCGCCCAGATGGTCAAGGAAGTCGCTTCCAAGACCTCGGACGTGGCCGGCGACGGCACCACCACCGCCACGGTGCTGGCCCAGGCCATCTTCATCGAGGGCGCCAAGCTAGTGGCCGCCGGCTCCAACCCGATGGAGATCAAGCGCGGCATCGATGCCTCCGTGGCTTCCGTGGTTGCCGAACTCGGCAAGATTGCCAGCCCGACCAAGGAGCAGAAGGAGATCGCCCAGGTCGGCACCATCTCCGCCAACAACGACGAAACCATCGGCAACATCATCGCCGAGGCCATGGACAAGGTGGGCAAGGAAGGCGTGATCACCGTCGAGGAAGCCAAATCCATGGAGACCTCGCTCGATGTCGTCGAGGGCATGCAGTTTGACCGGGGCTATCTTTCCCCCTATTTTGTCACCGATCCGGAGCGGATGGAAGTCAGCATGGACGAACCGCTGATCCTGATCAACGAGAAGAAGATCTCCAGCATGAAGGATCTGCTGCCGATCCTCGAGTCCGTCGCCAAGATGGGCAAGCCGCTGTGCATCATCGCCGAGGATGTGGACGGCGAGGCCCTGGCCACCCTGGTGGTCAACAAGCTGCGCGGCACCCTCAACGTTGCCGCGGTCAAGGCCCCCGGCTTCGGCGACCGCCGCAAGGCCATGCTCGAAGACATCGCCATTCTGACCGGCGGTCAGGTGATTACGGAAGATCTCGGCATCAAGCTCGAAAACGTCACCATCAACGACCTTGGCACCGCCAAGCGGGTGGTGATCGACAAGGACAACACCACCATCATCGACGGCGCCGGCGCCAAAGACAAGCTGGCCGCCCGGGTCAAGCAGATCCGCGCCCAGATCGAAGACACCACCTCCGACTATGACCGCGAGAAGCTGCAAGAGCGTCTGGCCAAGCTGATCGGCGGCGTGGCGGTGATCAATGTCGGGGCAGCCACCGAGATTGAGATGAAGGAAAAGAAGGCCCGGGTCGAGGATGCGCTGAACGCCACCCGCGCCGCGGTGGAGGAAGGCGTTGTTCCCGGCGGCGGCGTGGCCTACCTGCGCTGCCTCAAGGTGCTTGACGCCCTCAAGCTCGAAGGCGAGCAGGCCCTGGGACGGAACATCATCCGCCGCGCCCTTGAGGAGCCGGTTCGTCAGATTGCCACCAATGCCGGCTGCGAGGGCTCGGTCATTGTCGAGCATGTCAAGAACCTGGAAGGCCCCATGGGCTTCAATGCCGCGACCGAGAAATACGAGGATCTGGTCAAGGCCGGGGTTATCGATCCGGCCAAGGTGACCCGGTATGCCCTGCAGAACGCCGCCTCTGTTTCCGGCCTGTTGCTGACCACCGAGTGCATGATCGCCGAAATGCCCGATGAGGACAAGGGCGCTGGCGCGGCCGGCATGCCTCCGGGCGGTATGGGCGGCATGGGCGGTATGGGCGGCATGATGTAAGCCGATC
>WQUH01000002.1 GCA_009782165.1 Pseudomonadota bacterium
AGCAGGGCGGCATGGAGGCAGAGCCGCTCGCCGGGCTGTCCCGAGCCATACAGCCGGTCGCCGACGACAGGGCATCCCAGGCCCAAGGGGTGGCTGGCGTGCAGCCTGAGCTGATGCGTCCGGCCGGTCAGGGGCATGAACACCACCAGGGTGCGGCCGTTGCGCGCCTCCAGCCTCCGCCACCGGCTGATCCCCAACTTGCCCTGGATGGGATCGTACACCTGATGGGGCCGGTTGTGCGGATCGAGCCGGAAACGCAGGGCAATCTCCCCGGCCTCGGCCGTCACGGTCCCCTCCAGCAGGGCAAGATACCCTTTCTCCACCCGCCGCTCCGCGAACTGACGGGACAGATGCGCATGCGCCGCCCTGGTCAGCCCCAGCACCATCAGGCCCGAGGTGTCCATGTCCAGGCGATGTACCGCCGGTTGCCCGATACAGTGCGGGATGAGGCTTTGTATTTGGCTGACCGCCGAATCCTGCCTGTCCGGCCCGCGGCCGGGGACCGCCAGCAAACCGCCCGGCTTGTCGATCACCACGATTTCCCGGTCCTGATACCGGATGCGCAGCGACGCCTGCCCGCTCATGTCGCCCCGCACAGTTGGAATCCCAGGATCTGGCCGCACTTGGCCACACAGGCCGGGTACAACCGGCCGTGCGTCCTGGCCCCCGAGGCGTTGCCCGCGCCCCAGTAGAATTCGGCCAGGCTTTCGGGGTGCAGTCCGGCGGCCGCCGCATGGTGGAGCAGTTTCGGTGCGCAGCAATCGCCGGTCCCGGCGGGCGGAGCGCCGGAGCCGAGAAAGGCCTGGGTCAGCGGCAGGGTCTCGCCGCGAAAGTTCCGCAGCCGGTAGAGAGCGTGGATCGAGCGCATCAGGTGTTGCGACAGCATCTTCCTCTGGCGGCCAAGCTGTCGATAGGCGTCCGATTCTCGGGGAAACTGCGCCATTGCCGCGCCCAAGTTCTTGATGGCCCGCTCCGGTTCCCTGGTCAGGGCGGCCAGGGCATCGACATCGACCAGCGGCGCAACCCAGCCGTCCACCTGCCACAACCCGTTGAACTGGCCGGAAAAGGCGCGCAGCGTCACCTGGTTGCCCTCGCTGTCCCGGCAGCACAGCACCCCGAACATCTTGCCTCCGGCCGGATCGAACAGGGGCGCGGTCGAGCACCGTGGATCGGCCATGACCGGCGGCAGATGACCATCGATCCGTTGCTGGGCCCGCAGCAGGGCCATCAGGGATGCGCATGCCTTGCCGGCAGGTTCCAGGGGCAGGGAATGGACCGTGCGGCACCGCCGGCACCAGCCGCCGCTGACCGGCGCTTCGCCTGCGCCGTATCCGGCCGCGCCGGAAGCGACCGCGGGAAAAAATCTGCCCTGAAGCATGGCTATTTCCTGAACAGCCAGAAGAGCACGGTCAGCACCAGGCTGACCACGATGCAACTGGTGAGCGGCAAGAACAACCGGACATTGTCGCGGACAATGAGGATGTCGCCGGGCAGCCGGCCGAACGGCAAAGTGCGCAGCCAGGGCCAGAGCACCCCGGCGGCGATGCAGGCAAGGCCAAGGAGGATCAGGGTTTTGTTCATGACGGTTCCCTCTGCGTGGGCAATGCAACCCATCATTCCATTTTCATTGCAAAACTCAACTTACCGTCATTCCGCTCGAAGCGAAGACGCGGAATCCACACGCCGCATGGATTCTGCGACTCCGCCTGACGGCTCCGCGCAGAATGACGCACGTGTTCCTATGCGCAGGCGGGACGCCTGCGTTCCCATGTCAATGTCTCCGTCGTCGTTCCCGCAGGGTACTGGATTCCCTGTCATTCCCGCGTAGGCGGGAATTTCGCGGGAATAAACCGGGCACGGCCCGCCGTGCCCCTACGGCTCCTATATTTGTGTTCGTTCGGGGTGGCGGCAGTTCCCCATCGGGAGCGGCCGAGCCGCGCAGGGCTGCGTTCCCACGCCGGAGCGTGGAAACGATCATGCCAAAACTTTCCCGCTGCGATCCGGCAACGCCTTTAGCCGCCGCCCTCGCTCGGCGACACGACGCCGTTTTTTCAACTTTCATGCTTTACAGTGGCGCAAATTTCCTCTAATTATGGGTGTCTTTCGCATTGCCCGCAACCGCATCAGTCCTGCAACCTGACCGATCCCCTCAACCCCCACACCCACTATGCGCACTCTCGTCCACCGGAAAAACCGGCCCGCTCCCCGCACCCTGCCGCTGCTGCTCGCCCTCGCCCTGCTTGCCGCCAACCCGGTTCCGCCCGTCCACGCGGCCAGCCCGGCGGCAGCCAGTGCGGCCCGCGCCCAGCTCAACCTGACCAGCGCCGATCACACCATGTCGATCTACCAGGCCATTCCCGGATTGACCAGCCAACAGATCGAATATGGCCGCGCCGTCATCCCGAAAATGAACTATAACTCCCAGCGCATCTTCCGCAAGATTTGCGGCCTGTCGGGCATCACCTTCGACCAGGCCAAATCCGCCATCGACCTGCTGAACCGCGAGCGGTTCACCTACGAGCAGGTGCAGACCTTCGAGGCCTTCGCCGGCCTGGACGCGGTCGATGTTCCCCTGGCCATGAACAGCCTCGCCGCCATCAAGAGCCTGGGATTCGAGGCGGGCCGCGCGTTCCGCGCCTACGTCGGCATGCCGGGCGTGGCCACGGCCGCGGCCCTGCCCATGATCTCGGTGCTCGGCAGTATGGATGACGTCAACAATATGGCCGCCCAGGCCTACTTCAGCATCAAGGGCATGCGGGCGGATCTGGCCAAAAAGGGCATGCCCGTTCTGATGCGGCTCAGAAACAATCAGGCCAAGGCCGCGGAAACCTATGCCAAGGTCCGGGGCATGGACCCGGAGACCATGTTCGACGGTCTGGGACTGCTCCAGAAACTCTATCAGAATGACGCCTGGAACGCCCGCTGCCTGTTCACCAACAAGACGCTGACCCCGCGAGAGGCCTGGAACTGGCTGGTCGGCTATTTCGCCTTGCCCACCAACATCCAGGAGGCCCAGTACGACAAGTTCGACAGCCGGCAAAAAACAGTGCTGCTCGAAGGGCTCTACGACGGCGGCGAGGAGATCATCTGGAAAATCAATGACCTCCATGCCGTAACCGACAGCCACGGCTACGAGATTTCAGACTCCGCGCTCAACAGCTACTCCATGCAGCAGCTCCAGGCCAAATTCAACGAACTGCTGCCCACGGTCCAGGAACGGTACAGCGGTTTTGCCGGCGCCAGCAGGGGGCAGGCCATCTCCATGCTCAAACAGGCCACCTCGGCCGCCCGGACGCAGACCGCCCGCAATCTGACCGTGGCCAACGCCTATGCCGTCATGGCGCAGGGCAGCGAACTGTACGACTCCTCCTTCCGCAATATTCTGGTGCCGGTGTTGCAGGAACGGATCGCCAATCGGTACGGCGGCGACCTGCTCGCCTTTCTCAAATCGATCGATCCGGGCAACCGTCTGGTTTCGGATTTCATTTCCAGTTGCGCCCAGAAAGGAAAATTGACCGATTTCTTTCCCAGCGACACCGGCAAACAGAAGGAGATCCTCAGCCTGGTCGCCGCCTCGGCGTTCCAGAACGAGGATTCGATCCTGCTCTTCTCCGCGACCCTGAGCCATCTCCTCAAGGTGCTCACCCCCGATGCCCGTTCGCACCTGATCGACCTGATGGTGCGGAACAGCGAGAGTGAAAACGCCGCCTTCTCCAAGCTGCTCACCGTGATCCTGCAATACTATCTGCAAACCTATCCGGAACTGCTCGGCCCCGCGGACCGCACGCTCATCAGCCGCATGGTCGTCCGCCACGGCGCGGTCAACCTCGAACGCTACCAGACAACCCCCTTCGCCGAATGGAAGCGGGACGGCCGGCTTGGTTCGGTCTCCATGTTCCATCCCGACGATGACGGCCGGCAGTCCTTCATTTCCAACGCCAACCTGCTGCTCAACAGCGGCTACCGGCTGGTTCCATCCCAGCAGTACACCGTGTCCGCGCTCACCCCCTCCCTGCAGCAGGAAACCCTGCAAGCGAGCGGCGCCGGTCTGGCCAGGCTGTTCCTGTCCATGCGCGACCGTCATTTTGCCGTGGCCTTTGTCAAACAGGTCGGCGGGGTGAACATCGTCCATACCCAGTTCGTCTATTCCGACATGGAGAACCAGATGGAGATGCTCAAGCGCTTCATCCAGTCCGGAGACGAGATGCTGGCCCAGCGCGGCCACAGCTACTGGCGTTCCGAGCAGATCATCGACCCCCTGACCAAGCTGATCGAGGAGGGGCAGGTGACCGATGCCGATCTGCGCCACAAGCAGCGGTTCCTCAGCCTCGGCTCCTGCGGCGGCGTCAAGGTCTACACCTCCCTGACCCGTCTGTTTGCCAGCTCGGTGGATATCCTGGCCACCATCGGCACCGGCCTGGCCTTGATCAACGATCCGTACAACAAGATGTTCTTCGAGATCATCGCCGCCAACCCGCCCACCATCACCTGGAAAAATGTGGCCCAGCAGACCGCCTCCGTCTTTCAGGGCGGCCAGGGCCAGGATTACCTCCTGCCCGGCTCCCTGACCGCCATCCTGCACAAAATCCTGGACGAAACGCAGCAGGGCGCAGCCAGCCGCAACCGTTTCGAGCGAACCCGGAATTGAGGAGGCATGGCGCTCTACACCCATGAACATCTGCCCGAACTGCTGCCCCGGCTGGCCGACCATCCTTCTCGGGTGTTTTTGCTGTTCGGCGAGCGGTATCTCTGCCGGGAGGCGATGGAGCAGGTGGAACAGGCGCTGTTGCGGCCCGGCGGCGGCACGGTCCACCCCATCGACGGCGACCAGGAGGATATCGGCGCCACCCTGGCCAAACTCCGCAGTTTCACCCTGCTGCCGGGCCGCCAGCTCTATCGGGTGACCGACACCCGGCTCTTTCATTCCCGCCAGGTGGCAAAATCCATCTGGGACCGGGCGGTCAAGGCCCATGCCGGGGGCAAGCCGGAACAGGCGGGCCGCGCCCTGCGCGCCCTGCTGGCCAGCGGCGGACTCGATCCCGGCGCCGACAGCGATCTGGCGGCGCTGGCCGCCGCCGAGTGGCAGCAGTGCTTCGGCTTCGCCCGGCCCGACGGCGACCTGAGCTGGACCCGCGCCTGTCTTGCCGACCACGGCGCATCGGCCGGCCCCGCGACGCCGGCGAGCGCGGACCCTGCCGACCTGCTGGCCTCGGTGCTGGCGGCCGGCATCCCGCCGAACAATGTCCTCATCCTCCTGGCCGAGGAGGTCGACAAACGGAAAAAACTGTTCAAGTTGCTCAAAGACGAGCAGACGGTGATCGATCTCAGCGTGGAGGCCGGTTCCAGCGCCAAGGCGCAAAAGGAACAGCGGACCGTGCTCCAGAACCTGATCCGCCGGACCCTGGCCGAAGAGGGGAAAACCATGGCCCCGGCCCTGGTTGATCTGCTGCTCGACCGGGTCGGATTCCATCCGGTGGCCGCGGTCATGGAACTGCGCAAGGTTGCCGCCTATCTCGGCGACCGCGGCCAGATCACCCGCGACGATCTCGACCTCCTGGTCGGCCGGACCCGGCAGGAGGCCCTGTTTGAACTGACATCCGCCCTTGCCGACCGGAATCTGGAACAATCCCTGGTCATCGCCGACCGGCTCCAGGAAAACGGCATCCATCCCCTGGCGGTGGTGGCCACCCTGCGCAACTTTGTCCGCGGCCTGCTGCTCGTCCGCTCGCTGATCGAGCTGCCGGAGACCGGATTCCAACCCGCCATGCCTTTCGCCGCCTTTCAGAACGCCTGCCTGCCCCGCCTCAAGGAACGGGACCAGTGGAAAAAAGAGTTTGGCGGCCATCCCTTTGCCCTCTACATGCAGTGCAAAACCGCCGCCTCCTTTTCCCTGCCCCTGCTCGCCGCCTGGATGCACCACCTGCTCAGGGCCGAACTTCGGCTCAAGGGCTCGCCCGTCGTCCCGGCGACCATCCTCCAACACCTGATTCTATCGCTGCTTTCCCCCGCGCCGCAAAAGAGCGGCGAGCCTGTCGGCTGATCTTGCAAAAACGGACGCCGGCATTACAATGTAAGCAAGGATGATCGTTGCGGCGGACAGTTGCGGCGATGGGCATCGCAGGTTCGTTTTTCATCTCTCTTGTGATATCAGGATGTTCCGGCAGGAAGTGAGCGTTGTTCGAGTTCTCTCCCCGTTTTAGACAGTGCAGGCGACATGGCGAAGGACGATTCGTTCATCCAGGATAAGGTCGAAACCACCGACCGGAAGTCTCTGCAAGAACCGCCTCTTTACAAGGTGCTGTTGCACAATGACGACTACACGACCATGGAATTTGTGGTCATGATCCTGCAGACGGTCTTTCGCAAGAGTCTCGACGAGGCCACCGGGATCATGCTGAACGTGCACCATCAGGGGGTGGGGATCGCCGGGATTTACACCCGCGAAATCGGGGAAACCAAGGTGGAAATCGTCCACAGGATGGCGAAAAGAAGCCATTTCCCGCTTCGCTGCTCGCTGGAGCAAGACGGTTGAATACGACGGCACGGCTTTGGCGCCGATGCCCCATGGCGCGGTGCGAGACGCCTTTTGATCGAGGATAACGATATGTTGAGCAAAGAACTGGAACTTGCCCTGATCAAGGCAATCAAGGAAGCAAAGAATCACCGCCACGAATATGTCACTGTGGAGCACATGCTCTACGGGCTGCTGCATGACGACCTCGCCCGCCACATCATCGGCAAGTGCGGCGGCAACAACAACAGCCTCAAGGAACGGCTCGAGCACTTCTTCGACACCAGCATGCCGGTCCTGAAAGATTCCGGCAGCGAGCCGGCGCAGACCGTGGCCTTCAACCGGGTGCTGCAACGGGCGGTCAGCCATGTGCAGAGTTGCGGCAAAAAGCAGGTGGACACCGGCGACGTGCTGGTTTCCATCTTCACCGAACCCGATTCGCATGCGGTCTACTTCCTCGGCAGCGAAGGGGTCGGCCGGATGGAGGTGGTGGAGTATATTTCGCACAACCTGCCGGAATATCTGCAAAACGAGCCGTTGCGGCAGCCGCCTCCCGGTCCGCAGCAGGCGCCCAAAAAGAAACAGGACGCCAAGCCGGCCGATGCCCTGGACGAATTCACCGTCAATTTCGCCAAAAAGGCCGCGGATGGCGCCATCGACCCGCTGATCGGCCGGGATCCGGAACTGCGCCGGATGATGCAGGTGCTCTGCCGGCGCAAGAAAAACAACCCGCTGCTGGTCGGCGAGCCCGGGGTCGGCAAAACAGCCATGGCCGAGGGCCTGGCGCTCCGCATCCATGAGGACGGCGTTGCCCGGAGCACACCGGCGCCGGACCCGAAAAAACTGGTGCCGGATCTGCTCCAGGATGCGGAGATCTACATGCTCGACCTCGGCACCCTGGTGGCCGGCACGAAATACCGGGGCGATTTCGAAAAACGCCTGAAGGAGGTGGTGGCCGCCATCGAGAAGAAGGAGAAGGCCATCCTCTTCATCGACGAGATGCATACCATCATCGGCGCCGGCGCCACCAGCGGCGGCTCGATGGACGCCTCCAACCTGCTCAAGCCCGCGCTCCAGGCCGGCACCATCCGCTGTATCGGCTCCACGACCTACGAGGAGTACAAGAACCATATCGAGAAGGACCGGGCCCTGTCGCGCCGTTTCCAGAAGATCGACATCGACGAGCCTTCGGTGGGCGATACCGTCGGGATTCTGCGCGGCCTGCAATCCCGCTATGAGGAACACCACCAGATCCATTACAGCCGGGCCGCCGTCTCGGCAACGGCGGAACTGGCGCATCGCTACATCAACGACCGGTTCCTGCCGGACAAGGCCATTGACGTGCTTGACGAAGTCGGCGCCTTTTTCCGCTTGAACGGCAAAATCGGCCGGACGGTCGGGGTGCGCGACGTCGAACAGATCGTCTCCAAGATCGCCCGGGTGCCGGTCACCAGCAAGGTCGGCACCGACACCACCGAACTGGTCCACCTGGAAGATCGATTGAAATCGGTGATTTTCGGTCAGGACGAGGCGATCAGCGCCCTGGTGAAGGCGGTCAAGCGCTCACGGGCGGGTCTGGGCAACCCCCAGGCCCCGACCGGCTC
>WQUH01000003.1 GCA_009782165.1 Pseudomonadota bacterium
GTATGGGCGGCAATCGGACCAGCGGATCGACGGTCTTTATAGCACGGCTTTTTTTCCTCTGTCAAAACGAAAACGATGGCGGGCGCCTCGGCCGCTTGCCCCCCGGAAAATCAATTTTTTCTTGTCACCGTGTGGCCTGCAAGGTATTATGCCGGACGATGCAGACTATTATTACCTAACCGTTGAAAATAAATTGATTTTTTATCAAGCCCTGTCAATGGCTACTCAAAAGGAGATGAGCAATGGCAAGCGATAAGGTCGTCCATACTTCTGACAGTGAATTCGATCGGCAAATCATCGGGAGCACCCTTCCCTGTCTCGTTGATTTCTGGGCGCCCTGGTGCGGTCCCTGCAAGGCCATCGGTCCGGTGATCGATGAACTGGCAGCGGAATTCGACGGCAAGGTCGTGATCGCCAAGATGAATGTGGACGACAACCCTGCCACCCCTGGCCGGTTCGGTATCCGCGCCATTCCCACGCTTATTCTGTTCAAGGGCGGCGAGGTCGTGGACCAGATCACCGGCGCTGTCGGCAAATCGCAACTGCAGGATCTGGTCAAAAAAGCCCTTTGATCCCTCATGTTTCTGGCACGGTTTGGTCCATGACGCAAACCGTGCCGTCTTTTTGGCGGTACCCCCCATGCAACAGGCGCAGTATCAACTGATCATCGTCGGCGGCGGTCCGGCGGGCCTGACGGCCGGCCTGTATGCCGCCCGCAGCCGCCTCAAGACTCTGCTGGTCGAAAAAGGAGTCACCGGCGGTCAGGTCTTGTCCACCGACTGGGTCGACAACTATCCGGGTTTCATCGAGGGGATCTCCGGCTTCGACCTGATGGACAAGATGACCGCCCATGCCGACCGTTTCGGTCTGGAGAAGAAATACGCCACCATCGTCTCCCTGGACCTGACCGGCCCGATCAAGTCGGTCACCCTGGAAAGCGGCGAGATCCTCACCGCCGCCACCGTCATTCTCTGCACCGGCGCCAGGCCCCGCAGATTGGACATCCCCGGAGAATTCGAATTTACCGGCCGAGGGGTTTCCTACTGCGCCACCTGCGACGGCCCTTTTTACCGCGACCAGGAGATCGCGGTGGTCGGCGGCGGCAACACCGCCATCCAGGACGCCCTGCACCTGACCAAATTTGCCGCGAAGGTCACGATCATCCACCGGCGGAGCGAACTGCGCGCCACCAAGATCCTGCAGGAAAAGGCCGCATCCAATCCGAAAATCGATTTTATCTGGGACACCCAGGTGCTCGAAGTCAGGGGAAACAAGAGCGGGGTTGACAGCCTGCTGCTCAAAAACCACAGCGGCGACGAGTCCGTCCTCAATGTCTCCGGCCTGTTCGTGCTGATCGGCATCGCCCCGAACAACGAACTCCTGCTGCCCAACCATCTAGATGCCGACAAGGGCGGCTTCATCGTCACCGATGAGGAAATGGCCACGTCCATCCCTGGCGTCTTCGTTGCGGGCGACATCCGCAGCAAACGATCCCGGCAGATCATCAATGCCGCAGGCGAAGGCGCGGTCGCCGAGCTCTCCGCCGAGCATTATCTTGGCAATCAGGCCCCGTGACGCCTCCCAGGGCCGCAGCGAACAGAGGTTCATGATGTCCCCGAACGCATCGTCCAGCTCCAGTCCCAAGCGTTTTCTGCTGATTCTGCTCATGGCGTCGACCGTCGCCCTGTGTGGCTGTTCAATGTTCAACAAAATCGGTTTCGGGGAGGAGGAGGAATCGCCCAAGTCGCAGCCGCCCGAGGTGCTGATCGTCCAGGGTATGGATGCCTACAATACCGGCAGTTACAACGATGCCATCAAGAACTTCAAGGTGATCCTCGACGAGCATCCGTTCAGCGCCCAGGCCATGCTGGCCGAACTGAAATCCGCCGACGCCCACTACTACAACAGACAGTATGCCGAGGCCAAAGTCCTGTATAAAGCCTTCGAGGAGCACCACCCCACCAACGAGGCCATCCCCTATGTCCTGTTCCAGATAGGGATGTGCGACTACAGCCGCTCCGACCGCATCGACCGCGATGCCTCCGGCCCGCGGGATGCGATCAAATCCTTTACCCGGCTGATCAATGCCCATCCCCAGTCGCCCTACGCCAAAGAGGCGAAGACCAAGATCAAGGATGCGCAGGAGTTTCTCATCAACCACGAATACATGGTGGCTGTGTTTTATGTCCGGGCCGCCCGATACGACGAGGCCAAGCATCGGCTCAAATATATGCTGACCCGGTATCCCGACTCCAATCTGGCCCCCAAGGCGCAGGAGCTGCTCGACTCGCTGGAGGCGGGCAACAAGCCGGCCTGGGGCATGAACCGCTACCTGCCGGAATTCATGACCCAGGCGCCGGCGGACCGGCAGGAAACGAAAGACGCGAAAAAAGCCGCGATCCAGGCTGGAGAAGCGGCAAAGAATACGCCGGCGGTGGACAAGCCGGCAACCGAAGCGCCCCCGGCGGTGGCCAAGCCGGTGGTGGACAAGCCTGTGGCGGACAGGCCGGTGATCGATACGCCGGCGGTTGATGCGCCGACCACAGAACCGCCGCCGGCAGTGGACATGCCGGCCGCGGATCCGGATATGCCGGCAACGGAAAGGCCCTGACCCGGTGCCGGGAATCGGTCGGGAACTTGTCGGCCGCCGGCGCAAGGCAAACCGGCGGAAAGCGGCTTGACCTGACGGTTCAGCCCGACCGTGAAGTCGCGCGGTCAAGCCATGGCAGCAGCGTTGCCACGGGCTGGTCGGTGTCCAGCGGGATGCAATCGTTTTCCCCGCCCTCCTGGTCCGGCAGTTCAAACGTGTGCCGCTGGTGCAGATAGATCTCCCAACGGCC
>WQUH01000004.1 GCA_009782165.1 Pseudomonadota bacterium
CGCAGTTCCCTGGTCGCGGCCAGCCCGTCCATCTCGGGCATCTGGACATCCATGAGGATGAGGTCGAAATCTTCGGGACGGCTGGTAAAGGCCGCAATCGCCTTGCGGCCGTTATCGACGACCGTGACCTCGTAACCGGCCTTGGTGAGAATCATCACGGCCAACTGCTGGTTGACCGGATTGTCCTCGGCAAGGAGGATGCGCACCGATTGCTTCATCTCCTCGCGGACGCTGTATTGGGTGATGAAGGTCGGCGTTCTCGGGCCGGCCTCGCTCGGCGCGTCGGCCCTCAGCAGTTTCTCGATGGTCTTGAAGAGGATTTCGCGGCGGGCCGGTTTGGTCAGGAAGGCGTCGAAACCCGCCTCCTTGCACCGCTGGACATTGCGGTCAGCGGTCGAGGTGTAGGCCAGCAGCGGCACCGAGGCCACGGCGGTGGACTGCCCCCGGATGAGCCGCGCCAGGGCGTAGCCGTCGGGGTCCGGCATCTGGATGTCCAGGATGATGAGGGCGAAGGGACGCTGTTCATCTTCGGCCTGGCGCAGGGTCGGCAGGACGGTTTCGCTGTCGGCGAGTGCCGTGACTTCCAGTTGGGCGGCTTGGAGCATATGGGTGAGAATGCCGAGCATGGTGAGGTTGTCGTCAACCACCAGCACCCGTTTGCCCGCCAGGCTGACCTGATGGAAGGTCTTGCGCTGCTGCCGCGGCACCTTGTTGAAGGTGGCCGTGAAGTGGAAGGTGCTGCCCTTGCCGGGCTGGCTTTCGGCCCAGACCTGCCCGTCCATGAGCCGCGCGATTCTGCGGCAGATGGACAGCCCCAATCCTGTCCCGCCGTAGTCCCGGGTGATGGAGCCGTCGGCCTGCCGGAACGCCTCGAAGATCACCTCCAGCTTATCCTTGGGGATGCCGATGCCGGTGTCGCGGATGGTGGCATGCAGGGTGATGGTGGTCTCGGTCTCCCAGTCCACCATGATCGCCAACTCCAACTCGCCCTGTTTGGTGAATTTCACCGCGTTGCCCATGAGATTGACCAGAACCTGGCGGTACCGGCCCGGATCGCCCATGACGTTGGCCGGCACGGCGTCGTCGATCCGGCACAGCACCTCGATCGATCGGGAGACCACCTTCGGGCGGATGAGATCGCACACATCCTGGGCGGTGATCTCGGGGTCGAAACTGATGCATTCCAGGTCGAGTTTCCCGGCCTCGATCTTGGAAAAATCAAGGATATCGTTGATCAGCAACAGCAGGGCATTGGCGCTGCGTTTGATGGTTTGGGCAAATTCCTCCTGCTCGCCGTCGAGTTTGGTTTCAAGGAGCATGTCGGTGAAACCGATGATCCCGTTCATCGGGGTGCGGATCTCGTGGCTCATGGCGGCCAGGAATTCGCTCTTGGCAACGCTGGCCGCCTCGGCGGCCTTTTTCGCGGTGCGCAATTCATCGGTCTGAATTCTGATTTCCGCCTGCAGGGTGTTGGAATAGGTACGCTGCTGCTCTTCTATCTTTTTGTAATTCTGATCGTTTTCCGCAACGATGTCTTGGAATTTCCTCTCCAGGGCCGCTGATTTCCGATCGAACTGCCTCTTCTGGATCCGCAACCGGTTGACGGTTTCGTCGGTCTCCCGATGGGCCAGAAAAAGACGAATGGCCAGGCGGATGACGGCTGCCGCCCAGGGCGAGATGTCGCAGCCCTGTTCCGCATGGACCGGGGTGGCGAGAATGACGCCCTGCAGTTCAGGGACAGCGAACAGGAAATAGTGCCTGCCCTGCGCCGCAAAGGCCGCCTCCGACGAATGCAGCTCGTTTTCCCGGATGAGTTGCGTTGCCTGGTCCGCCGGCACGGGAAAGCCCGCGGAAGCGACGTGGGGGCCATACTGGCTGAGGCAGAAAAACAGCAGCTCATCGGCTTCCCGCTCCAGATGGGTCAGGAGGGCGGTCAGCTCTTCGAGCGGGTCAACGAGATCGGCGAAAAGAGGAGGGTTGGTCATGGGAGCTTGCCTCAACTGCCATACATGTCTTTCGTCTTTTCCAGTTCTTCCGGAAGGTCTTCCGCAAGCACCCTGTATTCTTTCACATTTTTCTGGATGTGGGTGGCCAGGGAAGGCGCAAGAGGGGTCGCCAGCCCATCCTTGAGGTCAAAATAATGGAGCTGTTGGACGATATATTCGCTCATCTGCAAGATGCCGCTGGGGGAATGGGGAGCAATGTCGCGGCCATTCTCCAGGTGATGGTCGCGGATGGCGACGGCTATGGCATCGGGAAGATTCCAGTCCTTTGCCAGCATGTACCCTGTCTCGCAGTGGTCGGTCAGGAAGAACCGCTGTTCCAGAAGGACGAGGGCCGGGCCGTTGGCTTCCAGTTGCCCGATGAGCCGGAGAAATGCTTCCGGGTCGGCATCCATGATGACAATCAGGCCGATGTCGTGGAGGATGCCGCACAGGTAGACGTCATCGCCGTTGAGGGTGAAAATGCGCTCGGCGATCATCTTGCAGCAGATGCCGGTGGCAACGCTGTGCAGCCAGAGGCGCTGCGGCGAGAATTCGGGGCCGCCGGCATAGCCGCGGAGCAGGTGCCGGATGGTGTCGGTGACCGCGATGTTGTGCAGATTTTTCATGCCCAGCAGGGCCACTGCCCGGGAGATGGAGTCGACCTTCCGGGCCAGGCCGAAATAGGAGCTGTTGACCAGGGTCAACAGGCGGGCAATCAGGGCGGGATCCTGGCGAATGACTTCCTCGAAATCCCGCAGGGTCGAACCGTCGTTGTTGATCACTTGAGCCATCCGGGTGACGACCTGCGGCAAGGTTCTGATTGTTTTAAATTTTTTGACGAGCGTCTCGGC
>WQUH01000005.1 GCA_009782165.1 Pseudomonadota bacterium
TCCCAGTCGGAAACCAGATTTTTGGAGACATTCAGATAACGGGCGAACACCGGCTGGGAAAGCCGCTCACGCTCGCGTATGCGCCGGATCTCTTCTGGAGTCATGCCTTCCACCGGGGCCAGACAGGACTCGTCAAACTCTTTCATGGTGGTTTTGGTGATGATCCCATGCGCATACAAGGCTTCAGCGGTTTCGTGGATGGCGGCAAAGGCATCGCTTCGGTAACTTTGGGTCATGGTCTCATTCCCTGGGTATGATTTCATCGAGATCGCCGTGTTGCAGCATTGCTGCAAGCCGATCCGCCGGGATGGCGAACAGAATCTTTGCCAGCTTTTTGAATTCTTTTTTTTCGCCGGCGGTGATGTTGGCCTTTCCCGCTTTGGAGAAGCCGTACACGAAAAAAGTCCTGCTGCCCGCCTGAAAACAAAGAATAACCCTGTATCCTCCAGACAGCCCTTCCCCTGGCCGCGCTATCCGTTGTTTATACACGCCGGCGCCAAGGTCGGCGTCATAGCTGCCCGCTTCGAGAGCCATAACAGCTTCCAGCAACGATGCATCGGCCATGCCCTCTTTGCGGGCAAAGCGGGAGAACCACTTGGTTTTGAATATGCGCATGAGCCTGTTCAGGTGAGCATCGTCAAGTCTATCACGGCATGATATGTCACACATAGCGTGACGTCAACAGGAATAACCCGTCTTCTGCTCTCCGGGGTTGCGGTTGAGACCATTTCGGGACAGCCGATGCGCGGCAGGCGGTGGGGAATTTTTTAGCCTCGGCGCGAAGCGGCGAGGACAAACGCCGTGGCCCGCCCGATCCCAACCCGTTCACATCCGGCTGTGCCGGAGGATGGAGAACAGGAGCCGGATGCCCATGAGTCCGGCCACGATGAAGCCGATCAGGCCGATAATCGGAATGCCGTGCCACAGCGGCGGAAGTCCGGAATGCAAGATGAGGGAGCTGCCGATGATCAGGGCGGCGAGGACAATGGCGAAGCTGATGCGGTTGGACACCCGGTCGAGCGCCACGGTCAGGGATTTCAGCCCCCGGTGCTCGAATTCGAGGCGAAACCGGCCGGCGCGCAGCAGGTGCAGGATGGAGCGCGCCTCCTCGGGCAGGTCGCGGAACAGATCGAGGTAGGATGCGCCGGTGGCTGAAAATTCGGCGAGCAGCCGGCCGGGCCGCAGCCGGCCCAGGCGGATCTTGCGCATGAACGGCTCGGCCAGGCGGATCAACTCCAGCTTGGGATCGAGCATCAGGCCCAGGCCCTCCACCGTGGTCAGGGCCTTGAGCATCTGGTAGAAGCTCGGTTTGAACGACAGTTTGTGCCGGGAAATCAGATCGAGCAGATCCTGGAGGATCTTGCCGGCCTGCAACTGGTCCAGGGGACGGTAGAGGTACATGTCCAGCAGCCCGACCAGATCCCTGCCCAGGCCCTCCCGGTCGATCTCGCCCAACTGCACCGTGACCTTGAGCACGCCGGCGACCAGGTTCTGTTCGTTGCCGGCCACCAGATCGAGCACCAGGTCGGTGAAATCCTCCCGGTCCTTGAGCGACAGCCGCCCCATCTGCCCGAAATCGATGAAGCAGACCACGTTGCCCGGCAGGATGAACACATTGCCCGGATGGGGGTCGGCATGGAAGAAGCCGTGGACGAAGATCTGCTCCATCACCAGATTGGCGCCGCGCTCGGCGATCAGGGCAAGATCGTAGCCCTGGCCGCGCAGCTCATCGACCCTGGACGACTTGATGCCGAGCACGTACTCCATGACCAGCACCCGCTCGGTGCTCAACTCCGGATAGACCCTGGGCACGCTGATGGCCGGGTTGTGCTCGAACTGGCGGGCAAAACGCTGCATGTTGGCCAGTTCGACCGAAAAGTCGATTTCCCGGCTCAGGCTGCGGGCAAACTCGTGGACAATGGCCATGGGCTGATGCCCCTGCGCCTCTTCCAGGTATTGCTCCATCAGCTTGGCGATGTGGGCCAGGATCTCCAGATCGACGGCAATGACGTTCTCGATGCCCGGCCGCTGCACCTTGACCGCCACCTGGACGCCATTGTCCATCCGGGCCCGGTGCACCTGGCCGATGGAGGCGGCAGCCAAGGGTTCGCTGTCGAAATACTGAAAAATTTCTTCGGGATACCGCCCCAACTCCTCGCGAAAAATGGCGCGGACCTCATCCGCGGCAAAGGGAGGAATCTCGTCTTGCAGCTTGGACAGTTCGTCGAGGAAATCGGCGGGGATCAGGTCGGGCCGGGTGGAGAGCAGTTGGCCGAGCTTGATGAAGGTCGGCCCCAGTTCCTCGAACACCAGCCGCAGCCGTTCGGGCCGCGAGAGCCGGGCGATCTGCTCCCGCGGCTTGCGGTTGATCATCTGCAGGCCGGACTCGAGGTACTGGTCGATGTGCAGCCGGTCGATCAGGTCGTTGAAGCCGTATTTGAACAGAACCCGCAGGATGCGGTGGTAGCGGTTGAGGTGACGGTAGGTCCGCCCGATGGCCCCAAGCTTCCTGATGCTGAACATGCGCGGCTAGTCGCGGTCGCCGTTGCCCCGGTCGATCGCCGCCTGTAGTTCCTCGATCTTGCGTTGCAGCTCGGCGATCTCGTCTTTGGTGGCCAGGTTGAGCTGGCGAAGCCGCTCCTCAACCCGCTCGTTGATCCACTGGTTGAGCTGTTCCCTGGCCTTTTCCGATTTGCGCAGGAGATCGTCGACAAACTGCCTGCCCTCTTCCTGCGAGATCTTGCCCTTGGCAATCAGCTCGCTTTTCAGTTCCTCGATCTTCTCCTTGGTGAGAAAAGCGGCGCCGATACCGGCATAGGCGATATTTTTCAAAA
>WQUH01000006.1 GCA_009782165.1 Pseudomonadota bacterium
AGCCGATGATTCGCGCAGGCGTTCTCTCCGACACGCACCTTGCCCGGCCCGACAGCCTGTTCACCCGGCAGGTGGCGGATTGCTTTGCCGATTGCGATGTCATCATCCACGCCGGCGACCTGACGGCCTTGCCGGTGCTGGAAGCCTTCCGCGGCAAGACCGTGTATGCGGTGTGCGGCAATATGTGCGGCCACGCGGCCCGCGCCAGCCATCCGGAACACCTGCAATTCGCCCTGGGCCCCTTTAGCATCGGCCTGACCCACGGAGCCCGGCTGGGCGCCGATCCCGAGCATGCGCTCTGGCGCCTCTTTCCCGAGGCCGACTGTATCATCTACGGCCATACCCATCGGCCGGTCTGCCACCGCGCCGGCGCCACCCTGTTCCTCAATCCGGGCAGTTTCCAATCCACAGGGCCCCATGGCGCGCCGGGAACCTTTGCCGTGCTCGAGGCGGGCGAGGAACTCGCCGCCCGGATCTGTACCGTCCCCTGGGCCCGATGAAGACGCTGTGGGCCCCATGGAGGATGGAGCACGTCCTGGGCACGGCGCCGAAGACGAGCGGCTGCCTGTTTGAACCGCCCGGAACCGCGGTTCAGGACAGAACGCACCTCCTCCTGTGCCGCGACGCGCTGACCGTCGTCCTCCTGAACCGCTTTCCGTACGCCAACGGCCATCTGCTGCTGGCGCCCCGTCGGCACCTGGCCGACCTTGCCGACCTGGTCCCGGAGGAAAACTGCCGGCTGATGACCATGCTCGCCGCCTGCTGCGCCATTCTCCGGCGACATCTGCGGCCGGACGGCATCAACATCGGCCTCAACCTGGGCGTCGCGGCCGGCGCCGGCGTTGCCGACCACCTCCACTTTCACCTGGTGCCCCGCTGGCAGGGCGACCACAACTTCATGACCGTCTGCGCGGAGATCCGCGCCATCCCGCAGCATATCGAGCGGACCTTCGACCTGCTGGCCCCGGATTTCTCCGCCCTGACCCCACCGCCTGCCCCATGAATACCGCGCCCGCCAAAATCACCCCCATGCTCCAGCAGTATCTGGAGATCAAGGAACAGCATCCCGATGCCATCCTCTTCTACCGCATGGGTGATTTCTACGAGATGTTTTTTGACGACGCGGTGATTGCCGCCAAGGTGCTGGGCATCACCTTGACGTCGCGCAGCGCCAAGGACGACGAGAACAGGATCCCGATGTGCGGGGTGCCCTTTCATGCGGTGACCGGCTACCTGGGCCGGATGATCAAGGCCGGCCACCGGGTCGCCCTGTGCGAGCAGGTCGAGGATCCCAAGCTGGCCAAGGGCATTGTCCGCAGGGAGGTGGTCCGGGTGGTCAGCCCGGGCGTCACCACCGACGACCAGTTGCTCGATGCCAAATCGGACTGTTATGTCTGCGCCGCCTCGTTCCAGCGCAAATCGGCCAGGGAAACCCTGGCCGGACTGGCGGTGGTCGATGTTTCGACCGGACGGTTTCAGATCAGCGAGGTGGTCTTCGCCGCCGACAATCCTGCGCCCCTGATCGACGCCTTCACCCGGCTTCGGCCGGCGGAACTGCTCCTGCCGCAATCCGAACTCGATGAATTGGCCGGGTTGACCGGGTTGCTCGCCAACCACCTGGGACAGCTCTGTCTGACTGCCCGGCCGGATCTGCACTTCGATTCCCGGTCGGCCCTGGCGGCCCTGACCGAGCATTTCCGCACCACCAGCCTGGCCGGATTCGGCTGCGCCGCGTACACCGCCGCCGTCAACGCGGCAGGCGCCCTGCTGCTGTACCTCAAGGAGACGCAAAAATCCGACCTCTCCCATATCACGCGGATCAGCCCCCTCGACCATGGCGGCTACCTGGTCATCGACGACGCCTCCCGCCGCAACCTCGAATTGACCGAGACGCTGGTCGGCGGCCAGCGGGAGGGCTCGCTGCTGTCCGCGCTCGACCGGACCGTCACGCCCATGGGCGCCCGTCTGCTCCGCCGCTGGCTGTTGTTTCCGTTGCAGGAGCGGGAAGCGATCGAGGCCCGCCTGACCAGCGTCCAGGAACTGATGCGGCAGGCCGATACCAGGGCGGCCATGCGCGGCCTGCTCGACTCGATGTACGACCTCGAACGGTTGTGCAGCCGCCTGGTTCTCGGCCACGGCAATGCCCGCGACATGACCGCCATCAAGACCTCTCTGGCGCAACTGCCCGCCCTGCATGCGCTGTTGACCACCTGCGCCTCGCCCCTGGTCCAGGCCATGACCGCCGGATTCGACACCCTGGCCGACCTGCATCAACTCATCGAGACCGCCATCCGCGACGATGCCCCGATCAGTCTGCGCGAAGGCGCCCTGATCCGGGAAGGGTACAACGCCGAACTCGACCGGCTCCTGGTGCTGCTCCGCGATGGCAAGCAACTGATTCTCGCCCTGGAAAACAGCGAGCGCGAGCGGTCCGGCCTGGCCAAGCTCAAGGTCGGCTACAACAAGGTCTTCGGCTATTATTTCGAGGTGAGCCGCAGCCAGGCGGAAACCCTGCCCGACTATTTCATCCGCAAGCAGACCCTGGTCAATGCCGAACGGTTCATCACCCCCGAACTCAAGGAACTGGAGGACTCGATCGCCACCGCTCAGGAACGGCGGCTTGAGCTCGAATACGAGCTGTTTTTGCAGGTGAGGGCGCAGCTCGTGGCGCACAACCAGCGGCTGCTGGCCGTTGCCGATCTGCTGGCCCAGATCGATGTGCTGGCCTGTTTCGCCGAACTGGCGCACCGGCATCGCTACTGCCGGCCGACAATCACCAGCGACCGCGCCATCACCATCACCGAGGGGCGGCACCCGGTCATCGAGCG
>WQUH01000007.1 GCA_009782165.1 Pseudomonadota bacterium
GGCCTGCCCCTGGCCGGGTATCTCGACCCCTTCTCGATCCTGGTGCGCGGGCTCACCTTTTCGGTTCAACCGGCCCTGGACCACGCCGCCGCCACCTTCTTCACCTGGACCTACCAGCAGGCGCCGGCCTGGGTCAACGCCCTGACCGAGCCGGTCTACGCCCTGCTCAAGCAGTTTGTCCTGCCCTTCAGCGCCAAGGTGTACGGACTCTCGATCCTTGCCCTGTCCCTGCTGCTCGCGGTGCTGGCGCTGAGCTGGCTGGAGCCGCGTTTTTTCTGCCGCAAGGTCTGCCCGCTGGGGGCCCTGCTGGCCCTGACCGCCCGGTTTCCCCTGCTGCGCCTGCGCGGCGGCTCGGCCGAGTGCGGCCGATGCCGTCAGTGCCGCGCGGTCTGTCCCATGGCGGCCATCGATGACTCGCGGCTGATCGACCCTGGGGAATGCACGCTCTGCCTGCGGTGCCTCGATCACTGCCCCAGCTCCCGCATCGGCTACGGCTTGCGCCGCCCTGGCGGCGTCGCCTCCCGGAAGAACATCGACAATCAGACAGCCAACCTGTCCCGCCGCGCCATCCTGGTCTCGCTGGCCGCGGGCGCCCTGACGCCGCTGGCTCTGCCTTCCCGGCCCCAGACCCGCCACAGCGATCCGCTGCTGATCCGGCCGCCCGGCGCCCTGGCGGAACCGGACTTTGTCAACCTCTGCCTCCGCTGCGGCGAATGCATGAAGGTCTGCATCGGCAACGCCCTCCATGCCTCCTGGCTGGAGGCCGGTCTGGAGGGCATCTTCACCCCCCGGCTGATCGGCCGCCTGGGCTACTGCGAATACAACTGCACCCTCTGCGGCCAGGTCTGTCCCAGCGGCGCCATCCGCCGGCTCGACCGGCACGAAAAACAGGCCGTGATCATCGGCCGGGCGCACTTCGACAAGAACCGCTGCCTGCCCTATGCCTCGGGCACGCCGTGCATCGTCTGCGAGGAGCACTGCCCGACCCCGGACAAGGCGATCAAGTTCCGGGAGGCGACCGTCATCGACCACAGTGGCGCGGAGGTCGTGGTCCGGCAGCCCTATGTGGTCGACCGTCTGTGCATCGGCTGCGGCATCTGCGAACACAAATGCCCGGTGGAGGGAGCGGCCGCCATCCTGGTGACCGCGGCCGGGGAAAGCCGCCATGAACGCCTGGTTGTCCAGGACGGATACTGAAGGGCGATTGGTATGGACGATTTCCGCACCCAGTTTCCGCCGGCCGAATTCATGGCCTGGTTCACCGCCTTCACCCCGCTGACGGCCGAGACCGTGCCGCTCGCCCAGGCGCGGGGCCGGGTGGTCGCCGAACCCTTGACCAGCCGGGAGGCGCTGCCGCGCTGTCCCCGCTCGCTCATGGACGGCTACGCGGTCCGGGCCGCCGATACCCTGGCTTGCTCCGGGGCGGAAGCGGTGTTGACCGTGGCCGGCGAAGTCGCCACCGGCACCTCCGGCCAGGCCCATACCCTGCGGCCCGGCCAGGCGATCCGCATCTGGACCGGCGGCGAGCTGCCGCAGGCGGCCGATGCGGTGGTCAGGGCCGAACACACCCGCGCTCTGGACCGGGACATCGTGGCCGTGCTCCGGCCGGTCGCGCCGCATGAAAACGTGGTGCAGGCTGGAGAGGACTACACGCCCGGCGCAATCATCCTCCAGGCGGGCCACCGGCTGCGTCCCCAGGATCTGGGCATGCTCGCCGGACTGGGCATCGCCTCGGCGCAGGTGTACCGGCAGCCGCGGGTGGCGATCGTCTCCACCGGCAACGAACTGGTCGCGCCGGACCAGACGCCGCCGCCGGGCGCGATCCGCAACATCAACTCCACCACCCTGACGGCCCTGGTCGAGGAGGCCGGCGGCCTTGCCCTGCCGCGCGGCATCTGCCCCGACAACTTCGATCTGCTGCTGACCCGCTGCACCGAGGCCCTGCGCGAAGCCGACCTGCTGCTGCTCACGGGCGGCAGCTCCCTGGGCCGCCACGATTGCACCCGGCAGGTCTTTGCCGCTGTGGCCGGCAGCGAAATCCTGGTGCCCGGCGTGTCGGTCCGCCTGGGCAAACCCGCCATTCTCGCCCGCCAGGGCAACAAGGCCCTGTTCGGTCTGCCCGGTCATGCGGCCTCGGCCCTGGTCGGCTTCCTCCGCTTTGTCCGGCCGCTCATCAGACTGTATTCCGGCCTGGAGGCGACCCTGGGCCTGCCGACCATCAGGGCGATCATCGGCCGGCCGATCCCCTCGACGCCCGGCCGGGAGGAGTACGTCCGGGTCCGCCTGACGCCGCAGCCCGGCGGCGCGCCGCCCCTGGCAGTGCCGGTCTCGGGCAAGTCCGGCCTGCTCGGCCCGCTGGTTCAGGCCCACGGCCTCCTGCCCATCGGCCCCGATGCCGAAGAACTGCCCGAAGGCGCGGAAGTGACGGTGCTGCTGTTCCCCTAACGCCGCACCACCGCGAAACATTCCACGCCTGGAGCTTGCCGGGCAATTCCATGTTCATATCAACCCATGGATCGTACCGGCATCGCGAGCCGCATACAAGGGTCACGGCGTGCCGTGCCCGAAACAGGGGCAACAAGCCTGCGGACGCGCAATGCGCGTCCCTACGATAAGGGGGTGCGTAGGGGCGGAGCATTGCTCGCCCGCAAAGCGGAGGCTTGCCTTGCAAAGCCGCGCCCGGATATGGGAACCTAGCGTCATGTCAAAGTTGAAATGTCGCATATAACATGGTAAGGTTTCTTCATGATCACTCCAGGAGGTTTGACTATGAAGAAATACATCGTAACCCTCACCAGGGAAGAAAGAGAGCTGCTGAGCGGTTTGGT
>WQUH01000008.1 GCA_009782165.1 Pseudomonadota bacterium
GGCCTCCATCTTTCGCCGCCATTCGAGGTAGTCGTCGATGTTGCCCTCGTGGAGCGTGGCCCGGCCGTTTCTGATCTCCAGCACCTTGTTGATGAAGGAGTTGACGAAGAAACGGTTGTGGGAGACCACGATAATCGTGCCCTCGTACTGGGCCATGGCCTCCTGCAGCACCTCTTGGGAATCCATGTCCAGATGGTTGGTGGGCTCGTCGAGCAGCATCAGGTTGGCCGGACGCACCAGCATCCTGGCCAGGGCCACCCGCGATTTCTCGCCGCCGGAGAGCACCCGCACCTGCTTCTCCACCTCGTCGCCGGTGAACAGGAAGGCGCCCAGCAACGAGCGGACCTGGGTGATGGTCATGTCCACGGCGGCATGGTAGACGGTATCGAGGACCGTCAGCTCGCCGGCCAACTCCTGGGCCTGGTGCTGGCCGAAATAGGAGAGGATGACGTTGTGGCCGAGCTTGATCGCGCCCTCGGCCCGCAGTTGCCCGGCCAGGATCTTGAGCAAGGTGGTCTTGCCGGCGCCGTTGACCCCCACCACTGCCAGTTTGTCGCCGCGTTGCAGGGAAAAGCCGACCCCGTCGAAGACCGGCTTGCCGTGAAAGCTCTTGCGCACGTTTTCCAGATGGAGCACGTCCCGGCCCGAGGGGGCGGCCGGCGGGCAGGTGAAATGGATGGTGCGGTCGGTCTCGGACAGTTCGATCCGCTCCAGCTTCTCCAACTGCTTGACCCGGCTCTGCACCTGCCGGGCCTTGGTCGACTTGGCCCTGAACCGGGTGATGAACCGTTCGGACTGACGGATCATGGCCTGCTGGTTGTCGTAGGCGGCCCGCTCCATCTCCATCCGCAGCGCCTTTTCCGCCAGATAGTGGGAGTAGTTGCCGCGAAAGACGCTCAAGCGTCCCAGGCTCAGCTCCCAGGTGATCGAGGTTATCCGATCGAGAAAGGCCCGGTCGTGCGAGATGATGATCATCGCCCCCTGGTAGCCGAGCAGAAACTCCTCCAGCCAGGTGAGCGAGTCGAGATCGAGATGGTTGGTCGGTTCGTCCAGCAGCAGGAGCGCCGGCCGCTTGAGCAGCAGCTTGGCCAGCAGCAGCCGCATGACCCAGCCGCCCGAGAAACTCCGCACCTCCCGGTCGAGGTCGGCGGCGGAAAAACCGAGCCCGAACAGCACCCGCTCGATCTGGGGCCGGATGCGGAAGACGTCGCTCCCCTCCAGCAGGTGCTGCAACTCGCCCTGTCGGGCCAGCAGCCCGTCGATGGCGGGGTCGCCGGCATCGGCCAGGGCCAGTTGTTCGCCAACCCGCGTCAGTTCCTCCTGCTGGGCCAGGACATCGGCAAAGGCCGATTCCGCCTCGGCAAACAGGCTGCGGCCGCCCAGGTCGACGCCGATCTCCTGGGGCAGATAGGCCACAGTAAACCAGGAGGCCCGATTGACGATGCCGGGATCGACATCCTGGTCGCCATGCATGATCTTCAGCAGCGTCGATTTGCCCGCGCCGTTGACCCCTGCCAGGCCCACCCGGTCGCCGGAATGGATCTGAACCGAGACCTCCCGGAACAGGTGCTTGCTGCCGTATTGCAGGTTCAGGCCGTTGATGCTGAGCATGGGCGGTTGGTTGCGGCATGGTCTGCCGTGGACGAAATCGCGCGGTTGATCAATGGAATACCGGTCAATCGGACGCTGCGGGCGCGAAGCGGCCTGTTGCTTTCATTCATGGTGCCGCAGGCGCTGCCTCGGGCACAAGCCGCACGGTCTGCCTCGGCTGGGCCGGGTCGGTCCGCAGGACAAAGCGGCCCAGCAGGCCCAACTGGCGCAGCCGCCGCAGGTTGGATGATCCCGGACCGCGAAAGATCGACTGGTCCTGGGCGGCGATCACCAGGGCAACCGGGTCCGCGTCCTGAACCCCGGCCAGCAGGCCACGGGCGCGGTTGAACATCAGGCGGGCCATGACCAGCTCGCCGAAGGCCGGGTGATGAGGGCCGGCCACCAGGGCGCGGGTCAACTCCGCCGAAGTTTGCAGGCCCATCCGTACCACCTTGATCCCCCTGTCGTCAAACCGTTTTTTCAGATACCCCGCCCAGGCCACCGCCCGGACGAGGCTGAGCGGTCGATATACCCCTCTGTGGTACAGCCGTTCCAGGCCGCTGCCGCGCAGAACCAGGGCCGGGTAGATGCGGACGAAATCCGGTTGCAGGCGGATCGCCGTGTCCGCCGTGTGGCGGAGTGAACGGAAGGTTTCGCCGGGCAGCCCCAGCATGAGCTGCAACCCCAGACCCATGCCCCGCTCCCTGATCAGGGCGCAAGCGGCGGCGATGGCCGCGGCGTCATGGCCGCGTCCCGACCGGCGCAGCACCTCGTCGTCGCAGGATTGGGCGCCCAGTTCGACGATCGAGACCTGGTGACGGGCCAGCAGGTCGAGCCGTTCGGCATCGATGGCGTCGGGCCGGGTGGAAAGGCGGATGGCATGTACCAGACCCCGCTGCCGGAACGGGCGCACCGCGGCCAGCAGTTCGGCCTGACGGGCAAGGGGCAGGCAGGTGAAACTGCCGCCGTAAAAGGCCACCTCGACTTGTGCGCGCCGCACGGGCCGCGCCCGCTCCAGCCAGGCGCGGATCGTCGCGCCGACCTCCTCCGCGTCGGGGGCAGGGGATTCGGCCTGACCGCTGATGCGGTGCTGGTTGCAGAACAGACAGCGGTGCGGGCAACCCTCGTGGGGAATGAAGATCGGGATCACCAGCGCCATGGCGTCAGTCCGTTTCCAGTTCAATTACATAGCATTTATAGGCGTTCAATACGAGAGGAAAGCTTATATGCAAGAAG
>WQUH01000009.1 GCA_009782165.1 Pseudomonadota bacterium
CGGTCACGGCCGGACGATCCGGCTATTTTCCTTCAAGGTAGGGGCATTGCGCCAACCGTTCCTTCAACCCGGCGCGGGCCAGTTCCTCGGCGGTCAGCCAGACGAGCCCCCGGCTCTGCGTCTTGGGCAGGTCCAGCAGGTTTTCCATCAGCGACTGCTGCTGTTCGTCGAACCGGCCGTGGCACAGCACTCTGCCCTCGCTCACCTCGTACAGCTTGTAGGCAAAGGTAACCGCGGCCGGCTGTTTGGCGCCGTACTCGCCGCCGACCCGCTCGTTATAGCGGCTCAGGGTGGTTTCCAGGACAACGTTGCACCCCGCCTGGGCGGCAACAAGCCTAGCCGTTGCCAGATTGTAGCCGTCGCCCCGCATCTTGCCGGCCTGGGCGGCGGGGATGAAATGGATGCCGGCCTTGCCGGCCAGCCTCTCCTTCATCAGACCATCCAGTACCTGGCTGCCGCCCTGGAGGAGCTTTCCGTCGGCGCCCGACAGATTCTCATCCAGGTCGGAGACCGGCTTCACCGGCAGCACGGCAATCCCCTTCACCGCAATATCCGGGTTGGCGCCGGCCGGCGCCTTCGCACTGTTCTGCGCGCATCCCGCTGCGGCAAGCACGCAGCAAATCGCCAACCCCATCTTCAACTGTGCCGCTCTCTTCACGCTGTTCCTCCTTAAAGTACGCTGGCCCCGGATCGCTCCGCCCGGCCGCCGCATCGACGACCGGGCGAATCGCCGTCATTTTTTTCGTTCGGTTCTAGAGTGTGCCTTTTGACGAAAGCTGACCGCTGACCCGCGGATCAGGCAGCACCGCCGCAGCCAAGGCCCGCCCCAGGGCCTTGAAAATCGCTTCGAGTATATGGTGGCCGTTTTCGCCGTGGAGCAATTCGACATGCAGCGTCAGTCCGGCATGCAGAGCCAGGGCCCGGAAAAACTCCTTGGCCAGAGGCACGTCGAACCGGCCGATTTTGTCCTCCCCAAGCTCCACCCGGTAATAGAGAAAAGGCCGGTTGGAACAGTCGATGCACACCCGGGCCAGGGCTTCATCCATCGGCACATAGGCGTGGCCGTAGCGGCGGATCCCCGCCTTGTCGCCCAGGGCCTGGGCAAGGGCCTGCCCGAGACAGATGCCCACATCCTCGACGGTATGATGGTCATCGATCTCGACATCGCCCCGCGCCGTGATGTCCAGGTCGAAAAAACCGTGGACCGCAAACAGGGTCAGCATGTGATCCAGAAAGCCGACCCCGGTCTGGATGGAGGCCTTGCCGCTGCCGTCGAGCGCCAGGGTCAGCCGGATGTCGGTCTCCCTGGTGGTCCGCTGCACGGTTGCCGCCCGGATGTTTTTTGGTTTTGTTGGTGTCATGGGTCCGTATCGCCCGCTCGATCCTCTTTGCTCAGTGCGCCCAGCCGCTCCGGCGGCTGATGCGCCCATTCCCCGCGCGGGCAACACCCACGCCGGCCGTGGCCATGCCGGCGCGATCATCTGCGCAATCCCGCGAAGAATTCCAAAATAATAAGCACGTTAAGCCGCATACTATTCCGCTTTTGCGGGATTGGCAACAGTTCTCCACCTCGGCGATGCGGTTTTTCTTACGGCTCCGACTTTTGTTTGCCGACTCAGTTTTCTCTTGATTTTCTATTGACACGGCCCTGACAAATTCGGTATAGTCCCCGATTGTTATGAAGAATGACGGGCGGGAATAACTCAGTGGTAGAGTGCAACCTTGCCAAGGTTGAAGTCGCGAGTTCGAATCTCGTTTCCCGCTCCACAAGAGATTCCCAGGTTCGGACCTCTGTTCGAGCCTTTTTTTTTCAAGTGTCGAGGTGCAGAGCATGAAAACCTACTACACGCCGATGAAGGAAATCGAGCGCAAATGGTATGTGGCCGACGCCGACGGCAAGGTTCTCGGGCGCATAGCCGCCGAGATCGCCCTTCGCCTGCGCGGCAAGCACAAACCGACCTTTTGCAGTTTCCAGGACAACGGCGATTTTGTCATTGTGGTCAACGCGGACAAGGTGCATCTCACCGGCAACAAGTGGGACGACAAGGTGTACCATCAGCATTCCGGTTATCCCGGCGGCATCAAAACCAAGACGGCCCGCGAAGTCCTGACCCAGAAACCCGAAGAGTTGATCCGGATGGCCGTGCGGGGCATGCTGCCGAAAAATAAAATCGGCCGGGCCCAGTTGCGGAAACTGAAAGTCTATGCCGGCAAGGATCATCCCCATCAGGCCCAGCAACCTGAATTACTCGAGATTTGACGAACGGAGCACCGATATGGCCCCTGAACAGACATACGCGACCGGCAGACGGAAAACAGCAATCGCCAGAGTCTGGCTCTCTCCAGGCAGCGGCAAGGTTGCGGTCAACACCATGGAACCGGGCGAGTATTTCGGCAACATCTTCTTTGAGCCCAAGGTCGCCAAACCGTTTACCGTGACCGAAACCGTCGATCAATACGACATTCAGGCCACGGTCAGGGGCGGCGGCAAGTCGGCCCAGGTTGACGCCCTGGTGCACGGCATCGCCCGCGCCTTGCAGGAGTTGAACCCGGAAATGCGTCTGCCCTTGAAACGTGCAGGTCTGTTGACCCGCGACCAACGCGCCAAGGAACGGAAAAAATACGGTCTGCGCGGCGCCCGCGCCCGTTTCCAGTTCTCCAAGCGTTAATTGCCGGCAACGGAGCCGTCGCGACCATTTTCTTCCTGCAGCACCACGTATTCAGGGAATAACGAGGCTTCGTTATTCCCTTTTTTTTTGCGCACCCCTTGAACCCAAGCATGAGGAAACCCGAGATGATGCGAGTCGGCATTGTTGGCGCCTCCGGTTATACCGGGGTTGAATTGGCCCGGATCCTGGCCGGCCACCCAGAGATCCACCTCACCGTCGCCACGTCGCGGCAATATGCGGGCATGCCGCTGGCCGAAGTGTTCCCGAACCTGCGCAAGCGGGTGGACATCGTCTGCGAGAATCTGTCGGCCGAGGAGCTGGTCGAACGGGCCGATTTCTTTTTCACGGCCGTGCCGCACAAAACCGCCATGGATATTGTCCCCAAACTGCTGGCCGCCGGGAAAAAGGTAGTCGATTTAAGCGCCGACTTCCGCCTGCGGGACGCGGCGGTTTACGAGGCCTGGTATCAGGAGCACAGCAGCCCGCACCTGCTTGGCGATGCGGTCTACGGCCTGCCCGAGCTGTACCGCGCCCAGATCAAAACCGCCCGCCTGACCGCCAATCCGGGCTGTTACCCGACCTCGGTCATCCTGGCGGCGACGCCCCTGCTCCGCGCCGGCCTGATCGACCCGGCCACCCTGATCATCGATTCAAAGTCCGGAACCTCGGGCGCCGGCCGCTCCGCCAGCGTGGGTTCGCTCTTCTGCGAGGTCGCCGACGGCTTCAGGCCGTACAAGGTGGGCGGCTCGCACCGGCATATCCCGGAGATCGAGCAGGAACTGTCCCTTGCCGCCGGCAAACCGGTGACCGTTTCCTTCACCCCCCATCTGCTGCCCATATCACGGGGCATCCTGAGCACCATCTACGCCACCCTCACCGATGCGGGCAGGGTTGCCGACCTGCACGCCCTGTACGAGCGGACCTATGGCGACGAGCCCTTTGTCCGGGTTCTCCCGGCCGGGGCGCTGTCAACCACGCAGCATGTGCGCGGCTCCAACTGCTGCGACCTCTCCTTAAGCCGTGATGAGCGAACCGGCCGGCTGATCGTGATGTCGGCCATTGACAACATCGTCAAGGGCGCCTCCGGGCAGGCGGTGCAGAACATGAATCTGATGTGCGGGTTCCCCGAAACCACGGGATTGATGGGAGCCCCCTTCTTTCCCTGATGCGGCGCACGATCCGGCTGCTGATCGCCTACGACGGCAGCGGCTACCACGGCTGGCAACGGCAGCGCCACGGAGAGCCCACCATTCAGGAAGCGCTGGAAACCCGGATCGAAGCCCTCTGCCGCCAGCCGGTCACCGTGCATGGAGCCGGCCGCACCGATGCCGGGGTCCATGCCCTGGGCATGGTGGCCCATTTCCAGACCACCGCCGCCGTGCCGATGGTGGCCTTTACCAAAGGGCTCAACGCCCTGCTGCCGAAGGATATCCGCATCCTCGGGGCCGAGGAGGCCCCGCCGGATTTCCACAGCCGCTTCAGCGCCCTCGGCAAGACCTACCGCTACGATTTTTGCACCGGCCCGGTGCAACTGCCGGGCAACCGCCTCTACCAGGCGCACTATCCCGGTTGTTTTGCCGCAGACCGGCTCGAACCGGCGCTGGCCGCCCTCATCGGCGCCCATGATTTTTCCAGCTTTGAACGGTCAGGGTCCAGGGACAAGGAGGCCGCGGGCGGGTACGGCGCGATCCGCACCCTCAGCCGGGCCAGTTGTCTGCCGGTGCTGGGCCGCGCCGATCACTGGTCGATCCGGTTCACCGGCAACGGTTTTCTCCGGCAGATGGTCCGGATCCTGGCCGGCACCCTGATCGAAATCGGTCAGGGCAAACGGCCGGCGGAAGAGATGGCCGCTATCCTCGCGGCCCGAAACCGCGCGGCAGCCGGCCACACCGCCCCGGCCTGCGGCCTGTTTCTCGAACAGATCCTGTACGCTCCGCCCATTTTTTGTCCATAACGCCCATGTTCACAGCCTGCTGCCCCCTCGTCCTCGCCTCCGCCTCCCCCCGGCGGCGCGAATATCTCGCCCGGCTGGGCCTGGAGTTCAGCGTGGTCCCGGCCGCCATCGACGAATCGTGCCATCCGCATGAGTCGGCCAGGGATTACGCGCTCCGCCTGGCGGCAACCAAGGCCAGGGTCGTCGCCGCAACCTGTCCGGCCGCCTGCGTCCTTGCCGCTGACACCGTCGTCGCCCTCGACGGCCACATTTTCGGCAAACCGGTAAACCACGCGGATGCCCTGGCGATGCTCAAGGCCCTGCAGGGTCGGACCCACGAAGTGACCACCGCCTTTGCCATTGTCGCCAGGGACCGGAACATCGACGAACGCGACGCGGCGACCACTTTGGTCAGCTTCGGCGCCTTTGCCGAAGCGATTCTCCAGGCCTATGTCGCCTCGGGCGAGCCCATGGACAAGGCCGGCGCCTACGGCATCCAGGGAATCGGCGGTTTTCTGGTGGATGCCGTCTCGGGATCGTGCAGCAACGTGGTGGGCCTGCCGGTCCATGCCGTGGTCCGCGCCCTTCTCGACCATGCCATCCTCCGGGTCGGATAATGGCCGGCCGCTGCCGCCTTCCCGATCGGCTGGCGGCATTGTGGCGACGACAACATCCGATAACCCCTCTTGACTTCCGCAAAAATAGTATGGTATCGTAATAAATCTGTGCGCCCGGATGAAGAACCACCACGACGTGGTACAACGCGGGACGGCAATGCGCCACACCGCGGCGGCACAAGGAGCGCATGGGCAAAACCGACAATCTGAGCGGGCGGGGGATCCCGGTTCAGACGCAATCATCGAGGGGGAAAAGATGGGTGCAATCAAAAAGGAAGATCTTGCCGTTTGGGCCACTCTGACCGACCAGCTCACGGCTCATGAATTCAAGACCCTGTGCGATGAATTGCGCGAACTCGACTTCAACCCGCGAGATACCGTGGTCGCCCAGGGGGACAAAAACGATACCCTTTTCTTCATCACTCAGGGCAGCATCAAGGTCTCCCATCAATCCGGCTCGCGCGAACTGTTCATCACTACCTTAAACCGCGGGCAGATTGCCGGCGAGAGTTTCTTTGCCCCCTCCCTCTGGACGGTCACCCTTACCTCGCTGACGCCGTCGCGCGTGCATGTCCTCCCGCAATCGACGCTCAACAGTTGGCAGGAAAAGTTTCCCGAACTGCGGGCCAAGCTGCACTCCTACTATCTTGCCGGCAACACCATCGCCGGCATCTTTGAGAAGAAAAAACTGGAACGCCGCCAGGACCAGCGGTTCAACCTGATGCGCACCATCCAGGTCCACCCGGTCGACAACCGGGTCAAGCCGATCGGCCGCGGATTCCGCTCGGAAACCATGGACATCTCGTATGGCGGCATGGCCTTTCTCGTCCGCATCTCCCGCCGGGAAAGCGCCCGTCTGCTGCTGGGCAGGCGGATGCAGATCACCCTGCCCGTCGGCGGCAAGGAGCAGTTTCTCACCTTCAGAGGCATGATCATCGGCATCCAGCCGACCCTCGTCCTCGAAAACGAGTTCTCCGTCCATTTCACCTTCGATAAGCCTCTGGACCAACAGCACCTGCAAGCCGTTCTGGGTTGACCCCTTTCCGGAATTTTTTTACTGTCGGCAAGCGCCATGACCGATGCCATCTCCGCATTGTACCGCCGCCACCTTCCCGAGGCGCACCAGCACAGCGGGTCATTGCAGGCGCCATGCCCCTTCTGCCTCCGGCAGGGCAAGCCGCAGGCAGGGATCCTGACCGTCCATCTCAATCCGGACAGTTTTTTCCACGGATACTTCCATTGCCGTCAGCACTGCGTCCCCGGCGGATTCCCCCTGCATTTCGCCAGAACCAGCGGCATCGGCCTGGCCGAGGCGCCCGGTTACGACCCTGACCGCGACTATTTCGGCCGCGATATCGATTATCCGGCCGCGAACCTCAACCACGAGTTGGCCGGATTCACCGAAAAATTGGCCGAAGAATCGCTCGACTTCTTCCGGCAGGCAGCGATTGCGCCCGAAACCCTGCTCGAGTTGCGGGTCGGCTACAACGGCCGCTATCTGGTCTATCCCTATATCCAGGCCAACGGCAACTGCTATGCGGCCCGCTGCGTCCATCCGGAGCGGCCCGAGGATTTCTTCTGGCACGGCGACGAGCGTTTTGCCGGCGAACGTTTTCGCCTCTTCAATGCCCCGGAGATCGACCACTGCGAAAACGGCGCCCTCTTTCTGGTGACAGGCGAGCACAACCTGCTGCCGCTGAAACAACTGGGCCTGCCGGGGATCGCCGTTCCCGCGGCGTCAGACCTCGAACACCTCGATCCCCAGCGGTTGAGCTGGATCCGGACCATCTTTCTCTGGGTCGATCACAGTGCTGAATCCGAGGCCCTGGCCCGGAGTTTCGCCACCAGAACCGGCTACAAGGTGCGGATCATCCGCTGGCCGGAGCAGGCCGCCCGCAACAGTTCCATCTGGCAACTGGCTGTGGCCGGCGGCCCTCAGTTTCAGCGGCAGGTGTTCACCCTCATCAAACAGGCGCGGGCCTTTTCGCCCTTTGCCACTCCGGCCGGAGAGTTTCAGACCTTCCGCGAACGCCTGCTCCAGGAGTCCGGCGCCTCCTATGCCAATCTGACCGGCGGGTTCGCCAGAATGGACCAGGCGCTGGGCGGCATCCACGGCATCAACATCATGGGCGGGACGCCCAAGGCGGGCAAATCGGCCTTTTTCATCCAGATCGCCTCGGACATGGCCCTGCGCAAGATCCCGGTTTTGTACTACGACTTTGAAAACGGCCGGCAGAAGATCTATCTGCGCATCCTCAGCCGGCTCAGCCGCCTCGCCATCGACCAAATCAAAGATCCCGCCCTGCCCGCCGACGACCGCCAGCGGCTGGCGCAGACCGAACAGATGCTGCGCGCCCTGCTCAACTGGCTGCGGGTCATCAACGACCGCCGGCTCTCGCCCGAAACCATGCGGCGGCACATCGATTTTCTTCGCCATGAAACCAACAGCGACTACACCGTGGTGGTCATCGACAGCCTGCACAAACTGCCCTTCAAAGACATCAGCCAAAAGCGCAGCGGCATCGACGGCTGGCTGCGCCAACTGGAGGCGATCCGCGATGAACTGGGGGCCGCCTTTCTGGTGATCTCCGAACTCGAACGCAACCCCGAAGGTCAATTCGACCAGCAACCCCACCTCGGCTCATTCAAGGGATCGGGCGACATCGGCTATTCCGCCGACAACGCCATGGTCTTCCTCAGCCAATGGGATCCCTTTGCCGACACCTCTCCCCACCACCGCTGCAACGAACTCTGGCTGGTGGCCAGCCGCGAGCAGAGTCCGGGGCGGATCGCCTCGTACCGGCTCGATTACCCCTACTGGGGATTCACGGAAGAAGCGTAGTCTTTATCCCAGAACAGC
>WQUH01000010.1 GCA_009782165.1 Pseudomonadota bacterium
CCGTGTTTGCGGGCCGTTTTGATGGCGGCCCAGGGGATGTCGCCGCCAAAGCCCAGCAGGATGACGTTGCTCCGTTTCCTGACCCGCATCCGCAACAGGCGGCCTTCGCATCCTTCCCAGGCCGCGCGTACCGCCTGCTCGTACAGCGGCCGGTCGCCGCTCCACACGTTCACGGCCGCGATGCCGTCAGGGCGCAGGCAGGCGACCAGCCTCCGGTACAGGGCAGGATCGGACAGGTCCGGAGCCATGCACCCGGCCCCGAAGATGTCGAGGAAAGCGATATGATAGGAGGATGGGGCGGCGGATTGAAGAAACGAGAGCGCATCCCGATGGATGACCCGCAACCCTTCCCGTTGCTGGGGCAGGTGGAAGACGCGGTGGGCCAGATCGATCACCAGCCGTTCTTTCTCCACGACATCGATCCGGGCCTCGGGATGATGATGGAGCAGGAAATGCGGCAGGGCCCCGCCCCCCAGGCCGATGACGAGCAGGGAACGCGGCCGGGGATGGAGCAGGAGCGCTGCGGCCATCCACTGGGTGTAGACAAGCTGCAACTCCCAGGGCCGGCGCAGATCGATGCGGGTCTGGCACTCCTCGGCGCCGAAGCGCAGGCTCCGCATCCCGTCCTCATCGGCGACCAGCACCGGGTGGTCGCCGGCCCAACCGCTGTACACCAGGTGGCGCATCGGAGCCGCTCCGACAAAAAAGGCCGCGGGCCCGAACATTCGGCGCCGCGGCCTGCTAACGGTTCAATGGGTTGAAGACAAACCGCCTCTGACCGGAGCGATCTCCCGAAGGATCACCGGCCGGAGGCAGCGCACAGGGTCAGATGGTTTTCATGCACGATGAAAATCAGTTGCATCCCTTGAGGCTTCAGCCGCCGCTTTTGGCCGGAGCCTGCTTCTCGCCCTCAACGGCCGAGCCGGCAATGGCGCCGCGGCTGACCTTGATCCGCACATTCTCGGCGATTTCCAGGGTGACGACCGAGTCGGACAGGCCGGCGATTACCCCGTGGATGCCGCCGCCGGTGATCACCCGGTCGCCCTTCTTGAGGTTGGCCAGGTAGTTCTGGTGCTCCTTGGCCTTTTTCTGCTGCGGCCGGATGAGCAGAAAATAAAACACGACAAAGATGAGAATCAACGGCGCGAATTGGACAATCCCCGCCATTCCCGCAGGTACCGCTGCGTCAGCGGCCCAAGCAACTCCACTCATGGACTTTCCTCCGGTTCAACTTGATCTTCGGCCGATGGTTCGGCCCGTTGCTGATAAAAAGCGCGGCGAAAGGCGAGAAACCGGTCCTCCCGGATCGCCTCCCGCATTGCGGCCATCAAGGTACAGTAATAGTGCAGGTTGTGGATGGTGTTCAGTTGATAGGCCAGAATTTCGCGGCTCTGGAACAGGTGGCGCAGATAGGCGCGCGAAAAGTGGCGGCAGGCGTAACAGCCGCAGGTTTCGTCCACCGGCCGCTGGTCCTGCTGAAAACAGGCGTTTTTTATAACAAGTCTGCCCCGCGAAGTAAAGAGCATTCCATTGCGGGCATTGCGGGTGGGCATGACGCAATCGAACATGTCCAGCCCGTGGTACACCCCCTCGACCAGATCTTCAGGCGTGCCCACCCCCATGAGATAGCGGGCGCGGTCGGCCGGCAGCCGGTCGGCCACGGCCAGCAGTTCGTACATCAGCTCCTTGGGTTCCCCCACCGACAGCCCGCCCAGGGCATAGCCGTCGAAGCCGATCTCCACCAGTTGCTCGATCGCCTCCACCCGCAGGTCCGGGTACATGCCGCCTTGGACAATGCCGAACAGATGCTGGCCGGTTTCGCTCTGCGCGGCCCGGCACCGCCTGGCCCAGCGCGCGGTCATGGCCGTGGCCGCAATGGTCTCGTCGCGGCCGGCCGGATAGGGGATGCAGGTGTCCAGCGCCATCATGATGTCCGCGCCGAGCGCCTCCTGGACCTGGACCGCGCTCTCGGGGCTGAGAAACAGCCGGGAGCCGTCGAGGTGCGAGCGGAAGGCCGCCCCTTCCTCGGTGATGGTGGCCAGTTCCTGGAGGCTGAAGATCTGGAATCCACCGGAATCGGTGAGGATCGGCCGTTGCCAGTGCATGAACCGGTGCAGGCCGCCGAGGGCGCGGATCCGTTCGTGTCCGGGCCGGATGTACAGGTGGTAGGTATTGCCCAGAATGATCTGGGCCCCGGCTTCGACCAGATCCCGCGGGGTCATGGCCTTGACCGTGGCCTGGGTGCCCACCGGCATGAACACCGGCGTGGTCACGGTCCCGTGGAGGGTGGCCAGTTGGCCGTAGCGGGCCTTGCATTCGCTGGAACAGCCCGACAGGGTAAAGGGCGAGGCCATGGTCATGACGGCTCGGGCCCCGGCGTCATTCGACCCGGAGCACGGTGATGGCGAAATGCAGGGTCTGGCCGGCCAGCGGATGGTTGAAGTCGATGGTCGCGGTGGTCTCGCCGATGGCGCTCACCATCCCGTTCAGCTCCTGCCCCTCCGGGCCGACCGCGGTGAGCACCGTGCCCGGTTGCCGCGCCTCCTCGGGCACATCCGTCAGAGGCACCTCGATCAGGGCATCCTCGATCACCGGCCCGTATCCATCCTCGGGCTGGATGCTCACCGTGAAGGAATCGCCCGCCTTTTTCCCCGCCAGGGCCTGCTCCAGACCGGAGATGAGCTGCTCTTCGCCCTGGGTGTAGGTGAGCGGTTCTTCGTCCGTGCTGGACTCCACGGTCTCGCCGCTGTCGAGCGTCAGGGTGTAGGCGATGGTGACGGTACTGCCGTGGCTGATGATCATAAGGGCCTCGATGGTA
>WQUH01000011.1 GCA_009782165.1 Pseudomonadota bacterium
CCCTGCGGGAACAACGGCAAAGGCATGGACCTGGGATCGCAGGCCGTCATTCTGCGCGGAGTCGCAGAACCCGCCTGCACATGACGAAAAACGTTGCCACTCGTCACTGCTGTTCCGTCCTGCCGCCATCGTGTGCTTCCCGGCCGACCTCGTGCCAGGCGGCGTCATACAGCCGGTTGAGGCGCTGTTCCAGTTCGAGCCGGTACGCCTCCACCTGGTCCGCCCCAATCCCCGGCTCCACCCACAGGGGTTCGCCGTGCCGGATCACAACCGTGGAAAAGGGCAAGGGTATTGCCATCCGGTCCCAACTGTTGAAGATCAGCACATGTCTGGCGGCCCAGGCAGAGGGCAAAATCGGCAGCCCCGTTCTGCTGGCCATCAAAATGCAGCCGGGCTGGGCCTGCCGGGCCGGTCCCTGGGAACCATCGGCCACGATAGCGCCATTGTGCCCCTGGAGCAACAAGTCAATCATCGCCCGCAGGGCCTTGACCCCGCCCCGGTGCGACGATCCCCGGACCGGAACCTGCTCCATCAGGAGCATAAGCCGGGCAATGTATTCGCCGTCTTTGCTGGCGCTGACCATCACCGCGGTGCGGAATTTCCGGAAATAGTAGATGGTGAACGGCAGGGAATAGTGCCAGAACGCGCCAATGGCCGGTTTGCCGGGCCGCACGTACTCCTTGGGCAGCGTGCCGCCCCGTTCCTTGACCCGGCAGGTGGCGAACCACAGCCGCAGCACCCCATACACCACCCTCGGCACTATCGCCAACGACCATCGATACCACAAATCAGCCAAGTGTCAACTCCATCATTTTGAGTTCTCTGATCCGGTCACGATAACCGGCCGCCTCTTCAAAGGCCAGCATTCGGGCCGCTTCACCCATTTTTTTCTCCAGATCCGCGATTTCGCGCTGAATTTCGCCAACACTGCGATACACGGCGATCGGTTCGGCGGTTGCCAACACCGGCCGACCCATTGCGTCTTCGGCCCCCATCCAGCCCGACGCCCTGAGATGCTGGGCCATGGCGTCCTTGATCTCCGAGATGACGGTGCGCGGAGTGATGCCGTGTTCCCGGTTGTAGCCTTCCTGGATGGTCCGCCGCCGGTTGGTCTCGTCGATGGTGGCCCGCATCGACGGGGTGACGCTGTCGGCATACAACAAAACCGTGCCTTCGGCATTGCGGGCCGCCCGGCCGCAGGTCTGCACCAGGGACCGTTCGGAACGGAGAAAACCCTCCTTGTCGGCGTCGAGCACCGCCACCAGCGACACCTCGGGAAGGTCCAGGCCCTCGCGCAGCAGGTTGATGCCGATCAGCACGTCGTATTGTCGCTGGCGCAGGTCGCGGATCAGTTCCACCCGTTCCAGGGTTTTGATGTCCGAGTGGAGATAGCGCACCCGCACGCCCAAGTCCCCGTAATACTGGGTCAGATCCTCGGCCATCCGCTTGGTCAGGGTGGTGACCAACACCGCTTCGCCGCGTTCGGCCCGGTCCCGGATCTCGGCCAGCAGATCGTCGACCTGGGTGGCGGCCGGGCGCACCTCGATGCGGGGATCGAGCAGGCCGGTGGGCCGGATCAACTGCTCGACCACATGGTCGCCGGCCTGCCGCAGTTCGTAGGGGCCCGGCGTGGCCGAGACATACACCGCCTGACGGATCCGCCGCTCGAATTCGTCGAAGCGCAGCGGCCGGTTGTCCAGGGCGGACGGCAGCCGGAAGCCGTACTCCACCAGGGTCTGCTTGCGCGAGCGGTCGCCGTTGTACATGCCGCCGACCTGGGGCACGGCGATATGCGACTCGTCGATGATGAGCAGATAGTCGTCCGGGAAGTAGTCGAGCAGGTTGGGCGGCGGCACGCCGGGCGGCTTGCCGGTGAGGTGGCGGCTGTAATTCTCGATGCCGTTGCAGTAGCCCAGCTCGGCGATCATCTCCAGATCGAACAGGGTGCGCTGCTCCAGCCGCTGGGCCTCGACCAGCCGGGACGCCTCTTGCAGCTCGGCCAGCCGCGCCTGTAGTTCGTCCTGGATCGAACGCATGGCCGACTTGAGGTTGTCCTGGCTGGTGACGAAGTGGCTGCCGGGAAACACGGCCATCTCCCCGACATCGGCCAGCACCTCGCCGCGCAGGGGATCGATCAGGGCAATGGCCTCGATGGTGTCGCCGAAGAATTCAACCCGCACCGCCCGTTCTTCCTCGTGGGCCGGAAAGATGTCGAGCACGTCGCCCCGCACCCGGAAGGTGCCGCGGTGAAAGGAATACTCGTTGCGTTCGTACAGCATGAAGGCCAGCCGCCGCAGCACCTCCTCCATCGGATAGTCCTCGCCGACGCGGAGAAAGAGGTGCATGTCCCGGTACTCCTCGGGCGAGCCGAGGCCGTAGATACAGGAAACCGAGGCCACGATCAGCACATCGCGCCGGGTCAGCAGCGAACGGGTGGCCGAGTGGCGCATCTTGTCGATGGCGTCGTTGATCGAGGAGTCCTTCTCGATATAGGTGTCCGAGGCCGGGATGTAGGCCTCGGGCTGGTAATAGTCGTAATAGGAGACGAAATATTCCACCGCGTTGTGGGGGAACAGCTCGCGGAATTCGGCAAACAACTGGGCCGCCAGGGTCTTGTTGGGGGCGATCACCAGGGTGGGCCGCTGCACCCGGGCCACCACCTGGGCCATGGTGAAGGTCTTGCCCGAGCCGGTGACGCCCAGGAGAATCTGCTCGCGCAGCCCGGCCTCGATGCCGGCGGTCAGCCGGTCGATGGCCTGGGGCTGGTCGCCGGACGGGATGAAATCGGAGACGATCTCAAAGGG
>WQUH01000012.1 GCA_009782165.1 Pseudomonadota bacterium
AAACCACCTCCTGCCTGCGCCACCGCCTGGCCATGCTCTCCCGCGCCTGCCTCGATGCGCGGCACGGCTACGCCGACCCGGCCATCAACGCCACCGCCGCCGCCTTCCGCGCGGCGCTGGCGCAGGGCGCTTCCAGCAGCAAGGAGATGGCCGAACTGGCGCTCGCCTATGTCGCCCGCACGCGACGGCCGAGCGACCAGTTCCCGCGCGTCCATTTCGACGACACGGTGGTTGACTACCGCGACGACAACCGCCACCTGTGGGCCTTCATCGAGGAAGGCGACGAGGAATCGGCCTTCGACGCGCCCAGGCAGGCGGTCGAAACCGACACGCCGCAAGGTTTGCCGCCGCGCCACTATCCCGAATGGGATCAGGCGAGCCAGACCTACCGGCCCGACTGGGTCAGCCTGTACGAAGCCCTGCACCCGGCGGGCGAGGCGGCGTTCATCGACCGCCTGCTGGAAAAGCATGCGCTGCTCGCCCGCCGCCTGATGCGGCTGCTCGACCTCATCAAGCCGCAAAACAAGGAGCGCATCCGCTACCAGGAGGACGGCGCCGAACTCGACCTCGACACCGCAATCCGCTCGCTGATCGATCTCAAGAGCGGCGTCACGCCCGACCCGCGCATCAACCTGAGCCACCGCACCAGCGGGCGCAACATCGCCGTGCTGCTGCTGCTCGATCTGTCCGAATCCATCGACCAGCCTGTCGCCGGCGGCAGACAGACAATCCTGGAACTGTCGCAGGAAGCGGCGGCCCTGCTGGCGATGGCGATCGAGAGCCTGAACGATTCCTTCGCCATCGCCGGCTTTCATTCCAACACCCGCCACGAGGTGCGCTACCTGCACATCAAGGGCTTCTCCGAGCGGTGGGACGCCGCCGCCAAGGGGCGGCTCGCCGCCGTGCGCGCCGGCTGGTCCACGCGCATGGGCGCGGCCCTGCGCCACGCCGGGGCGGCACTGGCGCAACGCCCCGCCGACAAACGGCTGCTGCTCTTGCTCACCGACGGCGAACCCGCCGACATCGACGTACACGACCCGCAACACCTGCACAGCGACGCCCGAAAAGCCGTTGGCGAACTCGCCGCCGAAGGCATCGACACCTTCTGCCTCAGCCTCGACCCGAAGGCCGACGAGTATGTGCGCGAGATTTTCGGCAAAGGCCATCTGGTGCTGGACCGGGTCGAGCAGTTGCCGGAAAAGCTGCCGCTGCTGTATCTGGGGCTGACCCGATAAGCCTTCCTCCGGCTACCTCCCTGGGGAAGGAAGGGGCGGTGGTGGTCCGCTGGCTTGTGCCCGGTTCGGACAGATCAGCATTATCTTAAATGCTCAACAATATTAATTATCAATAAAATTTAATTTTTCGGTGGAGTTTATATGCCTTTCCGGTTAGGGTACAGTCGTCACCAGTCGCCACACCATTTTGAGGCTGGATGTCAATGTCTGTCCAACCAGCTCGTGGCGACGCCCTCCCCCAGTAGTTCCAACCATCCGCAGGAGGCCCCCGCCATGTCCGCCAAGCATCCCGTCATCGCCATCGCCGGCTCCTCCGGCGCAGGCACCTCCACCGTCAAGCGATCCTTCGAACATATTTTTCGCCGCGAGTCGATTACCGCCGCCATCGTCGAGGGCGACAGCTTCCACAAGTACGACCGCGACGGGATGAAGAAGGCCATCCAGGATTCCGAGAGCACCGGGGTCCACACCCTCAGCCACTTTGGCCCGGAGGCCAACCTGTTCGAGGAGTTGGAAGCTCTGTTCCGGGGGTATGGCGAGACCGGAACCGGCAAGCGCCGCTACTACCTGCACAGCGAGGAGGGGGCCGCCCGGTGGCAGCAGAAACCGGGCACCTTCACCCCCTGGGAAGACCTGCCCGAAAAGACCGACTGCCTGTTCTACGAAGGGCTGCACGGCGGCGTCAAGACCGAGACGGTGGATGTTGCCCGCTACACCGACCTGTTGGTCGGCGTGGTGCCGGCGGTGAACCTGGAGTGGATCCAGAAGATCCACCGCGACACCAGCACGCGCGGCTACTCGGTCGAAGCGGTGACGCAGACCATTTTGCGCCGCATGCACGACTACGTGCATTTCATCACGCCGCAGTTTTCGCGCACCCATATCAACTTTCAGCGCGTACCGGTGGTGGATACCTCCAACCCGTTCATCGCCCGCGACATTCCGACCCTGGATGAATCCCTTGTCGTCATCCGCTACCGCGACCCGCGCGGCGTCGATTTTCCCTATCTGCTGACCATGATCCACGACTCGTTCATGTCGCGGCCGAACAGCATCGTCGTGCCCGGCGGCAAGATGGAACTGTCCATGCAACTGGTGCTCACGCCGCTGATCCTGCAACTCATGGAAACCCGCGAGCGGGCCAGCCGCCGCTGATCCCGCGGCTCATGGGAACACGCGGGCAGGCGTGACGCCGCCCGATCGAACCGCCGCCGAACGGCTGTCCGGTTTGCGAGATACTATACCGCTTGCCGGAGAGCGTCTCTCAACTTTGGATGCATCAGCAACAGGGGAAACCAACATGTCCAGCCAACAAGCCACCTTCAGTGATGTCAAGCCGCCCGTGTTCAACAATCTGACCAGCGCCATCCGCGCCCTTGCGATGGATGCGGTGCAAAAGGCCAACTCCGGCCACCCCGGCGCGCCGATGGGCATGGCGGAAATCGCCGAGGCGCTGTGGAACCGCCACCTCAAGCACAATCCGGCCAATCCGCAATGGGCCGACCGCGACCGCTTCGTGCTGTCCAACGGCCACGGCTCGATGCTGATCTACGC
>WQUH01000013.1 GCA_009782165.1 Pseudomonadota bacterium
TGAATGGGCGGCGCATGGCACAGGGTCAGGTCGCCGCTGCAATGCGGGCAAAAGTGTTTTTCTTCGATGGTGCGCAACAGGGTGGACAGCATGGATGGTCTGGTTCCTCAGTGGGGTTGATTGGGGTTTGCCGTCTGGTTCTGGGGCAGAGGGCATGGCGGGCCGCCGACCGGCGGAGCGACCGGGATGGGTCAGGTGCTGCCGGAGCGCATGGACGATTGCAGCAGAAAAATGGCGCCCCACAGGATGACGATGATCAGCAGGATGAGGTTTCTTTTTTTGGGAGTCATGCCGGTAGGGTAACCATTGGCCTGGACAGGGTCAACCGGGTATCGTCATCAATGATGGTCAAATCATCCGGCCCAGGACTTCGTCGACCGCCTTGGCCTGCTGCATCCGGGCCTGGAGAAACGGCTCGCTCAGGCGGCCGGCATTGGCGTCGATCAGGGCGCCGAGATCGGCGATGGCGGCCTCGTCGGCCATGTCGATCACCTGGCGCAGATTCCTGGCGAAATCGGCCACGATCTTGCGGCCGTCTCCGGCGGTGGACATGATTTCAGCGTAGGTGCGCGGATTCTGGGAGTGCACCCGGGCCATGGCGAGAATGGGATAGAGCGAGGTCAGGGTGCAGTGGCTGGCGATGTCCTCGCTGGTGATCCTGTTGTCGTGCAGGGTCATGGCCAGGGCCACCGAGATCAGCGTCGGCAGTTTCTGGCCGATGCCCATCAGCAGGTCGTGTTTGGACGGGGAATCGTGGTAGATGTCGGCCCCGTGCTTGTAGAGAAACGCCTCGAATTCGCCGCAGAACAGGCCGCTGCGCGGCGTGCGCACCACAATGGCGTTCTTGTCCTTCATGGTGGCGGCCTGGGGCCCCCAGAGGTTGTGGACCAGCATGATCTCGACCTCCTGGTCGGTCGCTTCCATGGCCGCCCTGATGGTCTCCTCCGATTCGCCGGCCAGCAGGATCAGGGCCTTGCCGGGGCCAAGCAGCGGGCCATACTGGCGCACCGTCGCCGAGGTGACGGAGATCGGCACGCAGACCACCACCACATCGGCCCGGCGCACCATCTCTTCCGGCCGCAGCGCGGTGGAGCGGCCGGTGAGCATGACCTCGTACCCCTCGCTCTCCAGCCGTTCGGCAAACCACCTGCTCATGGCGCCCGTGCCGATGAAGCCAAACGATTTGATGTACTTGGTCCGCATGTCGACCCTGGGAAAACTGCCCAGGACGCGGATCATGCCCCGCTGCTGGATGACCCGTGACTCGATATGCGCCAGGGCGCCGGCCAGGATGTCGGTTTGGATATGCCCTTCCGCCTCGAGATAGATCCGGAGTTTTTGCGTCTTGGTATCGTTTTCCGTGCGCATGTCGGCGATGCTGATGCCGCGGCGGGAAAACTCGCTGAGGATGTCGACCAGGATGCCCACCCGGTCGGCCAGCGGTTCGGTGATCAGGGTGGTGGCGTCGTAGCCGGTCACGGGCGCAAGCGCATGGCCGAGCACGGCGTAGCGGGTGCGGTTGTGCGGGGCGACTTCGCGTTCGATGATCCGCAGCCCGAGTCCGTTGAGGGCCTCGGCGCTGTCGATCACCGCCTTGCCGCGCGTCTCGCCTCCCTGCCGGATCTCCGCCACCGCCTGGCCGATGTCGGTCACGCTCATCTCGGTGATGCCGGGCAGCCGGTCTTCGATGAACTCCTCGCACTGGTTGAACGCCTCCCGCTTGCCGATCAGCAGGCGCAGATCCGCAACGGCCGACTCCTCGTCGAACACGCCCAGGGACAGGGTGGAATGGAGGACAACGTTGTCGACCCAGTACCCGGACTTGATCTGATCGAAAAAACGGAAATACTGTTTCTTTTCCCCTTCGCGGGTATTATACACCGGCAGCACGGCGTACTCGACCTCGCGGGCCGCAAAGGCATCGAGCAGGGCCCGGACATGCGGAAAGAGGCGAATTTCCGCCTCGCGGTCATACTGCACGGCGGCCTGCCAGGACTGGGAATGTTCCGGGCCAAGGGTGGCGATTGTTTTCATTGCCGAATGTTCCTGCACGGGTTGAGCATCGCTGCCGCCATCGATCTGCCGGGAAAAAAGCGCGGGATGCGGGATAAAGTTCAGGAAAAAAACTCCAACGGGGTCAATTACCTGCTCAATGGCTGATAAGCAAGGATTTTTTCTTCCATGAGGCGAGCGGACCGCCACGACCCCATGCCCAGCAGGGAGAGCGGCACGGTCGCGGAATATGTCGCCGCCCTGCGGGCCTCGACCGCATTCGGGCCGCAGGTCGCGGCCCATCGGACGATTGCGGCCAAGGCTGCGGTCACGGTCCCGGCCGATCATTTAGCCTCCGAACTGTGCCGACTCCTGCGCGACCTCGGCGTGGCCGGGCTCTACACCCACCAGCAGGAGGCCATCGCCCATGTCCTGGCCGGCCGCCACACGGTGGTGGCCACGCCCACCGCCTCGGGCAAGAGCCTGATCTACACCCTGCCGATGCTGCACACCCTGCTCGACGATCCGGCCGCCAGGTCGTTGTATCTCTTTCCCCTCAAGGCCCTGGCCCAGGACCAGCTCAAAACCGTGGACCGGCTCTGGCGGATGCTGTCGGAGGCCATCCGGGGCGACCGAGCCATCGCCGCGATCTACGACGGCGACACCACCGCCCACCATCGCCGGAAAATCAGGGAGGCGCCGCCGCCGGTGCTGATCACCAACCCGGACATGCTCCACCTGGCGATGCTCCCCTATCACGACCGCTGGGCGAGTTTCTGGCGCAATC
>WQUH01000014.1 GCA_009782165.1 Pseudomonadota bacterium
GGCGCCACAGTATTCGGCTGACATGGTCAAAGACCTGCGCCGGAAACTGAACCTCACGCAGGTGAGCCTGGCCTCTGTGTTGAATACCTCCGCCTCCAGCGTGCAACAGTGGGAACGAGGGGTGAAAAAACCGGGAGGCCCTTCCTGCAAGCTGCTGCATTTGCTTGCAAGAAAAGGTCTCTCCGCCCTGCTCTAACCGTTGATCGATTCCCCTTGCGCCCTCTGCCGGCCGCAACCCCGCGCCACGGCTTCCCGTTGGCGATGGCGAGGCAACAGGAAATCGGCGCGGCCCCGCAAAGCCGCTTTACAACGCCGCCGCTTCACGGCATAGTGCAAAGGCGGCCTTGAGCCGGGATCGCGTTTGAGACAACCAGGAGGAACCGACCGCTATGGAACGGGCACAGATTGAAGCGACAGTCCTTGAGATGGTGCAAAAAGCCAAGGGTGCGGCCCGGAGTCTTGCCGCCATGCCGGCTGCCGTAAAAAACGCCGTGCTGCTCGATGTCGGCGAGGCCCTGATTGCGGAGCAGCCGTATATCCTCGCCGAAAACCGCAAGGATATGGCTGAAGGCGAAAAAAAAGGGCTGTCCGCCGCCATGCTCGAACGCCTGCGGATCACCGAAAAGGGCATCCGGGACATGGTCCAGGGCCTGCGCGAAGTGGCCGCCCTGGCCGATCCGGTGGGCGAAATCGGCGAGATGCGCCGCCGGCCCAGCGGCATCGTCGTCGGCCGGATGCGGGTGCCGCTCGGCGTGATCCTGATGATCTACGAGTCGCGTCCCAACGTGACCATCGACGCGGCGGCGCTGTGTTTCAAGACCGGCAACGCCGTCATCCTCCGGGGCGGTTCCGAGGCCATCCATTCCAACCTGGCCCTGGCCAAGGTTCTGCGCGACGTGCTGGTCAAACACGGGGTCGATCCCGCTGTGGCCCAGGTGCTTGATTTCACCGACCGGGAAGGGGTCGATGTCCTGCTGCAACAGGAGGCGTATATCGATCTGGTCATCCCGCGCGGCGGCGAGGGCCTGATCCGGGCGGTCACGGAAAAATCGCGCATCCCGGTGCTCAAACATTACAAGGGGGTCTGTCACTGTTTTGTCGACGCCGACGCCGACCAGGACATGGCCATCCGGATCATCGTCAACGCCAAGGTGCAGCGGCCGAGCGTCTGCAACGCCCTCGAAGGCTTGCTTGTCCACCGGGAAATCGCCGGCGAGTTTCTGCCCAAGGTCGCCCGCGCCCTGCACAACGAGGGGGTGCGGCTCCTCGGCTGTCCATCCAGCCGGGTGATCTGCGAGACGATCGAACCGGCAGCGGAGGGCGACTGGGGCGCCGAGTTCCTCGATCTGATCCTGGTGGTCAAGGTGGTGTCGGGCATCGACGAGGCCATGGATTACATCGACCGGTACGGTTCCAGGCACACCGAGACCATCATCACCCGTTCCTACGAGCACAGCCAGCGGTTTTTGCGCGAGGTCGACGCCTCGGCGGTGATGGTCAACGCCTCCACCCGGTTCAACGACGGCGGCCAGTTCGGCCTGGGCGCCGAGATCGGCATCTCCACCACCAAGCTGCACGCCTATGGCCCCATGGGCCTGGAGGAGCTGACCACCCGGAAGTTCATCGTCTACGGCGCCGGGGAAACCAGGGCCTGATGGCGTGACCGCCCCGGATGCGGCATTGCGGGTCGGGCTGTTCGGCGGCACCTTCGACCCGGTCCACCAGGGCCATATCGATCTGGCCCTGCACGTGCTTGCCCGCTGCCGTCTCGACCGGCTGCTGTTCATCCCGGCCCTGCTGCCGCCGCACAAACACCGGCCCACGGCATCGTTTGTCCACCGGACGGCCATGATCGAGGCCGCCCTGGCCAACTGCCGGGAAACCGGCGGACGCATCCGCTGTTGCCGCATCGAGGCGCGCCTGCCGGCGCCCTCCTACACCAACAACACGGTGCGGGCCCTGCTGCGGGAGGAGGACGAATGCCGCTACAGCCTGATCATCGGCGCCGATTCGCTCCTCGATCTGCCCCATTGGCACCGGATCGACGAGCTTCTGCACCTGGTTGACCTGATCGTGGTCAAACGGGAAACGATCGAGGCGGCGGCCATTGACCGGGCGCTCGCCATCCTTGGCCCGGCCTTTGTCTCCGATGCCGAACAGCAACAGTGGCATGGCCTGAACGGGCGGACAGCGGTCTATCTCGACGATATCGAACTGCCGGTTTCGTCCTCGGCCATCCGGGCGGAACTGGCCCAGGGAAAGGAGCCGGCCCTGCTGCCGCCGCCGGTTCTGGCGTATATCAAAAGCCATCGTCTCTACGGCTGGAAGGATTTTTTGTGACTGTGAACTACATTGCCGACCTCCACATCCACAGCCACTACTCCCGGGCCACCAGCAAGGCCAGCAACCTGTACGGTCTGGCTGCCTGGGCCGCGGTCAAGGGGATCGGCGTGGTGGGCACCGGCGATTTCACCCATCCCGGCTGGTTTGCCCATCTCCACGAGTGCCTGGAACCGGCCGAACCGGGATTTTTTCGTTTGCGGAGCGCTCCAGCCGAAGAACCGGGCGACCTGTTGCCGCCGGGCCTGCGGCCGGCGCTGTCGCCCGCCGCCATCCGCTTTGTCCTCAGCGCCGAGATCAGCTCGATCTACAAGCGGGGCGGCAAGGTCCGCAAGGTCCACAACCTGCTCTACGTGCCGGATCTCGATTCCGCCCGCCGCCTCAACGCCGCCCTGGCCGCCCTGGGCAACATCGCCGCCGACGGCCGGCCGATCCT
>WQUH01000015.1 GCA_009782165.1 Pseudomonadota bacterium
AGGGAAGGGGTCAGGGCCAGTCCGGAAAAGATCAGCAGGAGGATCACAAGCCCGATTTTAAGCTTCATGGTGGAGTTCATTGACACTGTTCCTTTGGCTGCGCGCGGGAGAGAACGGGACTTCGACTGTTCAAACCGACAGATTATACGTCGATACCCTGTTTCCTGCAATGCCGCGATGGTGTTTGGCGGCAAAAAGACGGGAAAGAAGAGACGACGGAAGAGGCGGGGGCAGAGCGCTTGTCCGGCTGTCCGGCGCATCGCCCCGCTCGGCGCAGGGGGCCAATCCGCCAGAGGGAAGAGAAACGAAAGGGGACTGTCCGTTGCGGATCAGTCCCCTCGTAACCGGGCGTGGCTTCAGACGACGGCTTTTATCACTGCCTGATAATCTCGCAGTCGCACTCGGCGTCCTGGATGTTCAGCAAGAGAAACTTGGCGTTATAGCCGGCGTTGACCAGCTCGTTGTACGCCATGTCGGCCCGGGCGCCGGTGGAGCAGTGGACGTAGATTTTCTTGTGCTTGGGCAGTTCGTGCATCCGGGCCGGAATCTCGTCCAGAGGGATGTTGATGGCGTTTTTGAAGATGCCGAATTCCGCCACTTCTTCCTTGGTGCGGGCATCGATGACGATAACATCCTTCTCCTCGCCGGCAACCGCCTTGCGGAAGTCGGCCACCGACACCTCGCCCTTGCCGAGTTTGCGCACCCATTTGATTTCAGTGGCAAAGATCGGCCCCTTTTCAATCTCTCCTCCGGATTTGACCCAACCTTCGTAGCCGCCCTGGACCAAAGTGACCGCACTGAAGCCGTCTTTGCGAAGCTCCTTCACCGCCTTGAGCGCTTCCTGGTCATTATCGCTGTAGAGGACCAGAGGGGCATTGCGCGCCACATCGCCCAGCTTGTCCTCGAGCGATGCGTAGGGCACGCTGTACGCCCCCTTGATCCGGCCGGCAAGGGCTTTCTTGCCCGAACGCAGGTCGATCACCACCACATTGCCGCCCAGGATGAAATCCTTGGTGGAGTAGGTGGGCAAGAGGGCCTTGGTCCATTCCGGCTCGCCTTCGTTGTACACCTGGATGTTGGTGTGGCCCAGTTTCTTGGCGATGGCCGCCGAGGCCGGCGACAGGGGGCAGGTGATGCCGCCGCAATAGAAGACCAGCGGCGTGTTTTTGTCTTTGGGCAGGGCCGCCGCCTGCTGCGCTTCGAGCTTGGGCAGGGGCAGGGAGATGGCGCCGGGCAGGTGGCCCTGGTCGTAACGGCCCTTGGGCCTGGAATCGTACAGCATCAATCCGGGATGATCTTTGATGGCCTGCGCCAACTCCGCGGTCTTGATCTCGGTGATCCCCTCGGGCAGTTTTGCCAGCTTGAGCTGAACCTCGGTGGCATAGGCGTCCCTGTCGCCGCGCATCTCGTACAAGACCTTGGCGGCGCGGCCCTTGGCGGCATGGCTCATGCCCTTGGTCTTGTCATCGAACTTGACCATCATCGTCTTGGCGGTCTCGCCTTTGCCGACCACGATCGACATGGATTTGGCCCGTTCCGAGACCGAGACGATTTCGCCTTCGTACATCAGCGGCTTGGCTTCCTGCGCCGATTCCTTGGCCGATAGCCCTTTGGCGTCCTCTTCCTGCTTGGTCGCGGCGCAGCCGCCGACCAGGAGCGCCGACGCCAGGCAGAGCGGCAGCAGATAGAAAAAAGTTCTGTTCACGATTGTTCCCCCCTTGGATGTGAGATTGCAGGGACAGAGCCTGTCCCCGGATGAAGCGTGGGAATGCAGCATTTTCCTGCACAGGATAGTATCGCATGGTTGCAGGTGAGGCAACGGCAAACGAGTGATGTCAGGTTGGTGAAAATTACACGATTATCGCAACATAGTTGCCGGAACCATGCCATGCTCATCCGGCTGCAACCGGGTTGGATGCGTTAACTCCGGAAGATTGTTTGATAACAGCGGGCGGAGGATTTGTTTATTGGGGAAACGCGCGGCCTGGAGGATTGCGCGACACCCCGGATGCAGGGAAAAGAGGCAAAAAAAACTATGCGGATTGGGTCAGGTCACGACTGATCGGCCGATTTTTCCATTTCGTGGACTGACCTCAGAATGGCCGCGGCCATGCAGGCCGCGCCGAATCCGTTGTCGATGTTGACCACCGCCAGGCCGGGCGAGCAACTGGTGAGCATGCCGAGCAGGGCGGCGTATCCTCCGGCGCCGGCGCCGTAGCCGATACTGGTCGGCACGCCGATCACCGGCGCGGCGGTCAGGCCGGCCACCACCGACGGCAGGGCGCCTTCCATCCCGGCGGCGACAATGATCGCCCGCGCCTGCCGGAGCAGGTCCGCATGGGCGAGGATGCGGTGGATGCCGGCCACGCCGGCGTCATAGATGGTTGCCGCCTGGTATCCGCACCAGTGCAGGGTGATCCGGGCCTCTTCCGCCACCGGCAGGTCCGAGGTGCCGGCGGTGACGATCGCCACGGTTCCCGATCCGCGGTCAACGGGAATGTATTGATCGTTGCCGGTCAGCATGCGGGCGACAGGATGGTAGGTCAATTGCGGCAGGCGCGCCACAACGGCCTCCGCCTTTTCCGGGGCCACCCTGGTCGCCAGCACCACCGCCGGGGCGGCCAGCATGGCGGCCAGGATCTCGATCAACTGGGCAACTGTTTTGGTCGCGCCGAAGACCGCTTCCGGCTGGCCGGTCCGGAGGGGCCGGTGATGGTCGATCCTGGCCGATTCCAGGATCTCGACCGGCCAGTGGCGGAGGCGGGCCAGGGC
>WQUH01000016.1 GCA_009782165.1 Pseudomonadota bacterium
AATTACTTGCAGGCGAAAAAGGTGACGTAGTTGCCGACCTCGGCAATGCCCGCCTTGGTGATCTCCGGCTTCAGCATGTTTTGGTCGTGGCCGCTCGATTGCCGCCAGGCGTCGAATTGCTTGAGGGGCGTACTGTAATTCCAGCCGACATTTTCCACGCACATGCGGCTGCCGGAGCGGTCGAACCGCTGGTCGAAATTGCGGTGACTCATCATCTTCAGGCGGAACATCTCGAAGCTGTGGTGTTTGGCCAGCCAGATGAGATTGGCGTCGAAGCGCAGCGGGCCCAGGCCGTTGTCCTGACGATACCGGTTGATCTGCTCCAGCAGGGTCCGGGCGTACAAGGAAGCCGCCTCGTCCTGCGCCAGCGCCGTTTTGTGGCTGGGAATGAGGCTGAGCAGGAGGAGGATGGCGAACAGGACGGATCGCGATTGCATGGCGCATCACTCGGTTGCATGAAGAGGGTGAGCCGGATGGCATGAACGGGATGAAAAAACCGCCGGGTGGCCCGGCGCGGACGGCAAAAAAAAATTACAGAATTTCCCGCAGGTCGATGATCTCCATTTTATGGTTGCGATGCGGGTTTTCCGGATCGGGGCCTTCGGTCTGGATGATGCAACTGCCGGTCAGCCGGTATTTCAGTGCGTAATCGCGGGCATAGTCGGTCCAGTCCGACGGGTGGTTGGGCTCGTAGACGGGAAAGACGCCGTAGGAGAACAGCAGTTCCCGGCAGGTTTTCTTGTTGGAGCTGACCGCCAGGATCCAGGTGGGCAGCCGGTAGCGCGACAGCCGCCGGGCAGTGAGGCCGCTGTCGGTGGGCGCGAGGATGCCGGCCACGGTGTCGGTCTGGCTGACGATGCTGTTGACGCTGGAGGCGATGTAATCCACCACGCGGATCTCGGTAGGATCCCGACGTTCCAGGGTTTTTCCGGATCGCTGCCGGGCGCGGTGGGGTTCGGTGACCGTGGCAATCTGCGCCAGCATCTGAACCGCCTCCAGCGGATACCGGCCCATGGCCGATTCCTCGGACAGCATCACGCAATCGGTGCCGTCAAGGATGGCGTTGGCCACATCGGTGGACTCGGCCCGGGTGGGCCGCCGGTTGTTGGTCATCGATTCGAGCATCTGGGTGGCGGTGATGACCGGCTTGCCGAACAGGTTGGCCTTGGCGGTGATCATCTTCTGCAGGATGGCGATTTCCTCGATCGGGACTTCCACCCCGAGATCGCCGCGCGCCACCATGACCCCATCGGCGGCGGCCATGATTTCGTCGATTCTCGTCAGGGTGGAGGCGCGCTCGATCTTGGCGATGATGAACGGAGAATACCCCATCTCGGCGGCGGCCCGCCGATCCGCGTGAATGTCGGCGGCATCGTTGACAAAGGACTGGCTGATGGCATCCACGCCGTTTTCCAGGGCAAACTGCATGCAGGCGCGGTCGTGGTCGGTGAAGGCGGCAATGCCCAGATCGATGCCCGGAAAGTTGAGCCCCTTTTTCGAGCGCAACTGGCCGCCGACCAGCACCCGGCAGTGGACGTCGTTGCCGGCGATGGTCTCCACCCGCACCTGGATCAGGCCATCGTTGATGAACAGGATGTTGCCGGGCGACACCACCTGCGGCAACGCCTTCAGGGTCACCGAAACCCGTTCGCCGGTGCCGACGATCTCATCGGAGGTCAGGGTGAAGCTGTCGCCGATGGCCAGGTTGACCGGCTCTTCGGCCAGGGCGCCGATGCGGATCTTGGGGCCGGGCAGATCGGCCATGATGGCCACGTTCCGGTCCAATGCCGCCGCCGCTTCCCGGATGCGGCGGATGGTGTCGCCGTGCGCCTGGAAATCGCCGTGGGAGAAGTTGAGCCGGGCGATGGTCATCCCGGCTTCCAGCATCTGCCGCAGCATGGCCGGGGAATCCGAGGCCGGACCGATGGTGCAGACCAGTTTGGTTTTACAGAGGGGCAGAGGGGTGCTGTTCATAGCTCGTCCGGGACATGAGATGGGTTGCAGGGGGCGGCCAGTCGGCCGGGAACAGGCGCAAGGCCGCCACCGATCAGGAAAACAGGATGGAGCGGTCCACCTGGCTCACATCCGCCGTGCCGGTGAGCAGCATGGCCTGAAGCAGCTCGTTCTTGAGCTGGTTGAGGGCCAGGGCGACTCCTTCCCGGCCGCCGCCGTAGGCGGCGATGACCATCGGCCGGCCGATCAGCACGGCATCCGCCCCCAGGGCGAGCAGCTTCAGCACGTCGGCGCCGCCGCGCACCCCGCCATCGACAAAGATGGTGGTCCTGCCCTTGACCCGGTCGGCGATCAGCGGCAGCACCTCGGCCGTTCCGGGCACCGAATCGAGCACCCGGCCGCCGTGGTTGGAGACCACAATCGCCGCCGCTTTGGCCCGCACCGCGGCCTCGGCCTCGTCAACGGTCATCACCCCTTTGACGATGAAGGGCAGGCGGGTGGCGGCAATCACCTCCCGCAACTCCTCGAAGGTCTTGGGCCCCACCGGCTGCCCTTTCATGGCCATGGTCACCAGACCGGCGCCGTCGACATCCATGCCCGCGGCCAACACGTCAGCGGCCTCCGCCTCGCGCAGATAGCGGATGATCGCCTCCTGCTGCCTCGGTTTGATGATGGCAATGGTGCTGGCCTTGTTCAACCTGCCTGCCGCCAGCCCGCTGCCGAACATGGCCGGATCGGCGCCGTCGCCGGTCATGGCGATGACCCCGGCCTGCAGGGCGCCGGTCACGATTTCGGTCGCGAACTCCTCCTCGG
>WQUH01000017.1 GCA_009782165.1 Pseudomonadota bacterium
GACAGCAGGCCGGTGCCGGCGGGCATGGCGGCGGTGATCGCCACCAGCCGTTGATCCTGCCGGGCCAGCCGGCACAGGGTCTCGCCAAAGACCCTGGTGTACGAAACCGGCGCGCCGGGTTCCTTTTTGGGCAGACCCGTGGCCACATCAAAGGGGTCGATGCCGTGGTAGTCGCCGGGCCGGGTCTCGGCCGGCGCGTATCCCTTGCCCTTGGTGGTGATCACATGCACCAGCACCGGGCCGTGGTTGTGGTCGCGGACGTTTTCGAAGGTGGCGATCAGGTCGCCGAGTTCGTGGCCGGGGATCGGGCCGACATATTTGAATTTCAGGGCCTCGAACAGCATGCCGGGGGTGAAGAAGCCCTTGATGCTCTCCTCGCTCTTGCGCAGCACGGTGAGGATGTTTTCGCCCACCGAAGAGAGCGCCAGCAGGCGCTCTTCGATGTGGTCGCGCAGCCGGCGGATGGTCCTGCCGGTCATCTTGCGGCTGAGAAAACTGGACAGGGCCCCGACATTTTTCGAGATCGACATCTCGTTGTCGTTGAGCACCACGATCAGATCCCGGTCGAGATCGCCGGCATGGTTGAGCCCTTCAAAGGCCATGCCGGCGGTCATGGAACCATCGCCGATGACCGCGACGACCTTGGCCCGGTCGCCCCGGATGGCCTTGGCCGCCGCCATGCCAAGGCCGTGCGACACCGAGGTGGAACTGTGGCCGGTTTCGACGGTGTCGTAGTCGCTCTCCGCCCGTTTGGGAAAGCCGCTGATGCCCTTGTAGCAGCGCAGGGTCTGGAAGCGGTCCCGGCGGCCGGTGATGAGCTTGTGGGCATAGGCCTGATGGCCCACGTCCCAGATCAGCCGGTCGCGCGGGGTGTCGAAGACATAGTGCAGGGCCAGGGTCAGTTCGACCACGCCCAGGCTGGGGGCCAGGTGGCCGCCGGTTTCGGCCACGGTGGCGATGATGGTTTCCCGAAGTTCGCGGGCCAACTGCTCCATGCGCGCCAAATCGAGGCGACGCAGGTTGGCGGGCGAATCGACGGTCTCCAGCAGGGTCGCGGCCTGATCGGTCAGAGCATCCACAATGAGCATATTCTATTTTTTGCGGTCAACGATATAGTGAGCCAGGGCCCGCAGCGGGTCCGCCTGGCGGTCGAACCGGTCCAGGGCGGCAACCGCCTCATGCACCGCTTCCCGGGCCATGGTCCGCGAGGTTGCCACCCCGAACAGCGATGGGTAGGTCACCTTGCCGGATTTGCTGTCGCTGCCCGCGGATTTGCCCAGGTCGGCGGTGGTGGCCTCGACATCGAGGAGATCGTCGACGATCTGGAAGGCGAGGCCGATGTGGTCGCCGTAGGCCCGCAGGGCTGCCTCCTGTTCTTCGCCGGCCCCGGCGACCATGGCGCCGCACGCCACCGAGGCGGTGATCAGGGCCCCGGTCTTGCTGCGGTGCAGCAGGCGCAGCTCTTCGTACTCGATCCGCTGGCCCTGGTGGATCATGTCGAGGGATTGGCCGCCGACCATGCCCAGGGGGCCGGCGGCGCGGGCAATGGTCTGGATGATGCGGATCCGGGTCGGGTCGGGCAGGGCGGCGGAAGCCTTGCCGCTGAGCAGGTCGAAGGCAAAGGTCAGCAGGCCGTCGCCGGCCAGGATGGCCGCCGCCTCGCCGAAAACGGTATGGTTGGTCGGCTTGCCCCGGCGGAGGTCGTCGTCGTCCATGGCCGGCAGGTCGTCGTGAATCAGGGAATAGGTGTGGATGCACTCCAGGGCGCAGGCCACGGGCAGGGCGCGCCGCCACGTCTGCTCGCCGCTGTCCGCCGCCTCGGCGCCGGCCAGACAGAGCACGGGCCGGATGCGTTTGCCGCCGGCAAAGAGGCTGTAGCGCATGGCTTCGATATGCTGGGCAAAGGCACCGATGGGTTCCAGCATAAGGTCGGCCAGGCGGTCTTCGACCAGCCGGCGTCGCTCGTCAAGGTAGGTTCGAATGTCCACCGTCTTCCTCGGCAAAAGGCACGCCGACCAGGTCGCCGTCCTGGTGCAGCAGCAATTCGACCTGCGCTTTGGCTTCGTCGAGCCTGCTGTTGCAGAAATGGACCAGCGCCATGCCTTCGTTGAATTTTTCCAGACTTTTTTCCAGGCTGAGCTCGCCGGATTCGAGTTCGTCGGTGATGTGTTCCAGCCTGGCCAGCGCCTGCTCAAAGGTCTTTTTCGCCATGCAACGGCTCCATCCGTCCGGGATGCAAACATTTTTATTTGCTGAAGAGATCGGATAACGGTAAACGTTTTATAATAGACGTTCTCCTTTAGGGTTTCAATACCTCTTTGCCGATGACCGGACAGATCGAACGATTCGTCACCTGGCTGCTGGTGGAAAAGGGTTACTCGCCCCATACCGCCGACAGCTACCGTTTTGATATAGTGGAATTTTCCCGTTTCTGCGGCGAAGAGACCGACCCCGCCGCCATCGCCTCCGAGCAGGTGCAGGCCTTCGTCGCCTCGCTCTACCCGGTGAACGCGGCCGCGTCGGTGGCGCGTAAGCTGTCGGCGCTGCGCACCTTTTTTCGCTTTCTCCGGCGGGAGAAGGTGATCGCCGCCGACCCGATCGCCGGGATCGCCGGTCCCAAACTCGGCCAGCACATCCCCTCGTTTCTGACCGTGGACGAGGTGTTCGCCCTGCTGGAAGCGCCGGCGGCCGTTGACCGTTTCCAGCGGCGGGACCGGGCCATGCTGGAGTTGCTGTACGCCACCGGCATGCGGGTTTCCGA
>WQUH01000018.1 GCA_009782165.1 Pseudomonadota bacterium
TATTCGCCGCTCAGGCAGCCTGAGGCGGCCCGCGCCCGGCAGCGCTACGTGCTCAACCGCATGGCCGAAGACGGTCTCATCACCGCCGAGGCCGCGCGCGCCGCCTACGAGGAGGGGCTGCCCCTGGCCGGCAACTGGCGCAAATCGGTCAACGGCTATTTCACCCTCTACATCCGCCAGCAACTGCTGACCCGCTACACGGAAACCGACCTCTACAGCAAAGGGCTGCATGTAGCCACCACGGTCGATGCCCGGCTCCAGGAGGAGGCGGCCAGGGCCGTCCAGATGGGGGTGGCCAGAATCACCGCGCGTCATCCCGGCGAGCCGGCGCCGCAGGGCGCGCTGGTGGCGCTCGATACCGGCAGCGGCCGCATCCAGGCGATGATCGGCGGGGTCGATTTCACTGAAAACCAGTTCAACCGGGCCGTGCAGGCCAACCGGCAGCCCGGTTCGGCCTTCAAGCCCCTGCTCTATGCCGCGGCCCTGGAGCAGGGCGTGGAGCCGGACACGGTGCTGCCGGACACGCCGATCGCCCTGTTCAGCGGCCCTGGTAAACCATGGCAGCCGCATAATTTCAACAACGAATATCAGGGGAGTCTGAACCTGGCCGAGGCCCTGGTCCGCTCCAGCAACGTGGTCGCGGTCCGGTTGATGCAGCGGGTCGGGCCGCAGAAGGTGGTGCAGACCGCCCGGAAGATGGGGATCACCGCGCCGCTCGATGCCGACCTGTCGCTGGCGCTCGGCGCCTCGCCGGTGTCGCTGCTGGAACTGACCGCCGCCTATGCCGCCATCGCCAACCAGGGCGTCTACCATGCCCCGGTCGGCATCACCAGGGTCGGAGACCGCAGCGGCGGTTTCGTCCCCTGGCCGCAGTCCGCGGCCGCGCAGGCGATCACGCCGGCGACCGCCTCCTGGCTGCATGCGGCCATGACCCAGGTGGTGCAGCGGGGAACCGGCAAAAACGCCGCCGGCGTGCCCGGCGCCAGCGGCAAAACCGGCACCACCGACAACCAGGCCGATGCCTGGTTCATCGGCTCGGCCCCGGACCTGACCGCCGGCGTCTGGCTCGGCCACGACCGCAATGCGGCGCTCGGCAGCGGCGAGACCGGCGGCCAGGCAGCGGCCCCGGTCTGGAAACAGTTCATGCTCCAGGCAATGCACTGAAAACGGATTGCCCATGACCAGCCGCACCAGTCAGCTCATGCAGCGATTCTACGAGGCCCGGCCGGCCGAAAAGCTGGCTTCGGCTATGGCCCTGCATGCTGCCTTGGCCCCCCTGCTCGACGACCTGCCGCACCTGACCGAAGCGCTTGCCCGGCTGCGCCTGGAATGCGCCGCCCTTGCCCGTCAGATGACGGACATGGATCTGGGCCGGTTGTGCGGCCGCTGCGCCGCGCGGCCGGGCGGAGGCTGTTGCAGCGCCTTGATGGCGGACAACGCCGATGTCCTCCAGATCCTGATCAACCTGCTGCTGGACGCCGCCATAACCGTACAGCCGGACCACGGAGACAACTGCTGCTTCCTCGGTCCCGCCGGGTGCCTCTTCCCGGTCAAGCCGATCTTCTGCCTCAACTACAACTGCACCCATATCCTCACCGGCGCGGCATCCGCCGATCTGGCCGCCCTGCTCCAACGGGCCGCGACAGTGCTCAACCGGCAGGTCCGCATCGAAACAATGCTGTTGGAACTGGCGCGGGACAGGATGCATCTGGTAGTATAACCGTATCTGCCCATCCACTGTTCGTGCTGGAGGATTGTATGCCCATCAGCGCCACCCTGACCACCGCCCTTGGCCGTTTTATCCTGACCGCCGACGACATCGGCCTCTGCGGTGTGACCCTGCCCAGGGAATCGCCCCCTGCCGGCCCGCTTCCCCCGGTGGAGCGGGCGGATCACCCGCTCCTGACCGAGGCTGCCCGGCAGTTGCTCGCCTACCTCGGCGGCGTCCTGACCGACTTCGATCTGCCCCTGTCGATCCACGGCACCCCCTTTCAGCGGCAGGTGTGGGAGCAGCTCCAGACCATTCCCTACGGCCGGACCATGACCTACGGCGAGCTGGCGGCGCGGATCGGCGGCCGGCACAAGGCCAGGGCCGTGGGCGGCGCAGCCCATGCCAACCCGCTGGGCATCGTCATCCCCTGCCACCGGCTGATCGGGGCGGGCGGCGCCCTGACCGGCTTTGGCGGCGGCCTGCCCATGAAACAGACCCTGCTCGATCTGGAACAACAGACCAGACAACGGCTCCACCCCGACACGTCATCCTGAAGACGATCAACACCCCTTTCTTTCAGGGAGGAAAGTCCATGGTCGATATCATCATCGGTTCACTCGGACCTCTTGGCCCGCCACTCGGCAAACCCGCCCCAGCCGGCGGTCCGGTTGAGGCGGAACTGCTCCACATCCGCGATCCCCGCCAGCGCATCGTCGGCCCCTTGGGTCAGGAGCGGCGCAAACAGGCCCGGAGGGATCCGGCCACCGGCAAGGTGCTCACCTTGCTGATCGCCGACAGCTCCACCCTGCCGAAGGATCTGGACATCAAAAAATACAAGGTGGTGCTCCGCTTCATCAAAAGGTAGGGCCGCTGGAGCGCCGGGCGTTGGGCGGCACGCACGAACGCAGCAACGAACAATCTGCGCACTCGCAGCGGGTTAGACTTCTCCCTGCGGTCGATATACCAGAATTGTTTGTGACAGTAACAATGCACAACTGATTATTCCGCCCTTCGGGCGTGGCACTTTCTTTTGCTTGCCCAAA
>WQUH01000019.1 GCA_009782165.1 Pseudomonadota bacterium
CGGCAAGCACCCGCGAGGCCTTGTGAATCTGTTGCCGTAAATTGTGCACCGTCCTGCCGCCGCCAGTGATGCCGTAGAGAGGCGATGCCAGCAACCGGGAGTCGAGCAGCGGATTCATGCGGATTTCCTTGTCCAGGTCCACTGGTTGACGGGCCCGGTCCCCTTCCATTGCCCCTTCGCGCAACAAGGAATCGCTTCGCGCAATGCGCAACTGGGTTAGCAAGATATTGATAGTCCGTTGAAACAGGTTGATCTCATCAAAAAGTGGCTCCAGCGCCAAAGGAGAGGCCTCGTCGCTGCCTGCCCGCGCTTCGACCGCCTCGTGCAACTGCATCAGTTGCCGCCTGAAGCAGTTGCCGACAAGGTGCATGACAATGAAGACAAGAATCACGGCGACGACCAGACAGATGGCCAAGGTTCCACCAATTCTGTATGCCGAGGCCATGAAAACGAAACTGGTATCGATACACCCTATGCCGCCAACAATGCGCTGAGTCTCCGGGCTTTCGGCAAACTTGATGGGGACATAGCTGAGATACAGGGTGCGGTCATCCAAAGAAGGCGCAAGAAATGGCCCGGAAACAAGCAACTGTCCCGATTTTCCAGCCTGGATGTCGGTAACCATGGCCCAATATCGATCATGGGTCGATCCAGGACGAAAGGCCGTGGTGAATCCCGGCCGACCGACATCACCGGGCAATCCCATGCGTAACTGGTCGACCGACAGTTCTCCTTTCGGCTGTTCGGGCGAATCCGATTGAAATAACAGCCAACCGGCCGCATCGAAAAAAAAGGTTTTTTTCTGCTCGCTTTCCTGAGGATAGAGAAACAGAGGGGAGTTATTGGAAGTATGGAGGGAAACGATATCGCGCAAACTCAGAAGATCAATTGACAGGGTCAGTTGTCCCTTGTATTGATTATTAATTCCATACACACCCCTGGTCAGCCGGATGACATGCATATTGAGCGTATTCATGGCCTGTTGAACAGGAACAAAAGGGTACACCACCTCCATGGGATCACTGATGTGAACCTGACCGGGCTTCTTCTCCATTATACTGTTATGATTCAAAAAAATTCCGGATTTTCCCCCAAAAGTCTGGTCGATCGGCACCTGAACGACCTCGGTCCCGGTATTCAGCAACACAAAACGCTCGTCCGGGGTCAAGCCCTGAAAGGCGATCTCGCGATAGCGGTTGCGAACCTGAGGCGCTGTGTCTTCCCAGTGCAGCTTCATCGATTCCGGGTTGAGCGGCCTCCTCGCCAGAAAATCCAACTCGCAATGGGCCGCCGCCAGCAACTGGTTCATTTCATGGGCCTGAGCCATGGCGCGGAGCTGCGCATTGCGGGAATAAGCTCGATTCAGATAGTCGGCAACGATCTTGTAGATGAGCACAACCGTGGCAATCAGGATCACCGTCATCAACAGGGTTCCGACCAGCACCAGAAATTTACCAATGCTCCAGGTAAAAAACGATCTGTTCACCCGAATGACCGGATCCAGCAATGGCGGATGCGAGTACTTCATACTGTTTCTCCTTGCGACATTTTGCGCTTAAGGGCGCGCTCTCACCCAATCAGCTAACAGCAAAAGCGCAAAAGCGCAATTTGTTTGCTCAACACATTGAATAAAAGATGTATTTTTTTTTCGCTATAACATGGTACGTCTTTTGATGGTTGATGGACAGCCTGTTCGCCTTCCGGGAACCGCTCTTCCCCGTTGCGTGGACCTGCTGATCTGAGCGCCCAGACGCTCCCTCTGCCGCGCTCAGATTTGTATTTCTGTTCTCACTGCGGATGCATCCGGACCGGTCCCAGCCTTTTGTTTGGATCCGCGCACGACGACAACGAAGACCAAAGGAGGAAGACAATGAAACAACGTTTGCAGCGGTTCTGGTGGGCCGTCCTGGGCCTGATCCTGTTCGCCCCGAGCCTGGCCCTGGCGGCGGGCGGCGGCGGCGCTCCCATCGTCATTGTGGCGGATACCCGCAAACTGGACGGCATCATGGCGTGGTGGGCCAACATGTACAACGAAAGCCATATGCAATTCGCCATCCTGACCATCATCATCATCCCGGTTACCGGCGTCATCTTCGGCATACTGGCTGACCTCGTCATGGGATGGATCGGCATTGACCTGAAAAACCGCGATCTGGCTGAACATTAATCCTTCATCGAGGAGCGACCCATGGATTGGCTGTATATTCTCATGCCCATTGCGGGTATCAAAATTTTCTGGCCCGGCCTGATCATTCTCGGCGTCGGCGTCGGTATCATCGGTGGTTTCTTTGGCATGGGCGGCGCCTGGATGGTTACGCCCGGCCTGAACATTCTCGGTTTCCCCATGGCCTTTGCCATCGGCACCGATATCGCGCACATGGCCGGAAAATCGCTGATTTCCACCTTGCGCCACGGCAAATTCGGCAACGTTGACTACAAACTCGGCCTGATCATGCTGTTTGGCACGGTTGTCGGCTTTGAGATCGGCGCCCAGATGGTCATGTGGCTCGAACGGATGGGCTCGGTGGAACTCGTCGTCCGCTGGCTCTATATCGCCCTGCTGGCCCTCATCACCTGGATGGTGTTCCACGACATCGCCGTGCGCAAAGCCAAGGAGCGCGCCGCTGCCGCCAGGGGCGAAAAACTGGATTCCCTGGCCACCGGCGTCGAGTGGGCCAAGACCCTGCATAAAATCAAGATCCCGCCGATGGTCCACCTGAAGGAAGCGGGCATCTACTGCTCCGCCTGGCTGCCCATCTTTGTCAGCTTCCTGACCGGCTGGCTGGCCGGCATCCTCGGCATCGGCGGCGGTTTGATCCGCATGCCCTCCCTGATCTACCTGGTCGGCTGCCCGACCCACGTCGCCGTCGGCACCGACCTCTTCGAGGTCGCCATCTCCGGTCTGTACGGCGCCCTCTCGTACACGTACAAAGGCCGTACCGAACTGGTCGCCGCCATGATCATGCTGGTCGGCGCCGCTGTGGGCGCTCAGATCGGCGCGGTTGGCACCAAATACATCAAGGGCTATGGCATTCGTATCGCCTTCGGTCTCTGCGTCATCGGCTGCGCGGTCTCCATCCTCATGAAGCTGGTGCAACCTCTGGTTCCGCAATTCAAGGCCATCCTCGACGCCGGGGCTACCGTCGTGGTTCTTGGTTTTGTCAGCGCCATGTCGTTGTATATCTTCGTTCGGACCATGGCAGGGATGAAGGAAGAAATACGCCGCAACAAGCAACGAAGCGCCTAACCGCAGGTCTGGATAAGGAGAACCAACCTATGAAATGGACAAACATACTGCTTTCGCTTGCCGCCGCCTCGCTGGTCGTTTCGATCTCGGGGTGCAACACGGGCGATTACCCAAAGGTTGAGCAGGGACGGGTCATTGCCTATAACAAGGACACCAGGGAAGTGACCCTGATCCATGACAGCGCCATGGACGTCGAGCGCCCTGTCTACGATGTCCTGCCGCCTGTGACATTCAAACTGCCGACCGACCCGATGGAAATGGGGCCTGAGCCGAAACCCGGTCAGCGGATCAAATTGGACACCGGGAAAAAAATAGTCGCTATTTTCGACACCAAGGCCCAGAAAATAGTGGAGATACCGATCGGCATCGTTGACCTGCAACAGCCCATCGACAAAGAACACCCGCTGGTATACGACAAGGACGCCAAGAAGGCCAAGAAGTTCCCGGTGGTCGATAAGGACAAGAAGACCGTCACCGTGTACTCTGGCCGCCAGAAGATGCTGTGCACCTTCTCGGTTCCGGACGAATACATCGGCTATCCGGAAAGCACCTGGGATGCCGGCGACGAGGCGCGGCTGACCTACAGAACCCCCGGTGTTGCCCTGCGCTTCATGAACATCACCAAGACCGATATTTTCAAGAAATAACGCTGCAACATCGGTGAACAGCGGGCGGGGCCGCTCGCCCGCTGTTCCTGTTCTCGTGGAGACAAGCCATGTCGGAATACAGATTCTTTCTGCTGCACAAACTGCTGGTTCTCAGCGTCAACATCCTGCTGCTCACGGCATTATCCGTCGCCATGTACCGGGCTTCGCTCTTTCCGGACGACTTCACCCCCACCTTTTTCAAAACCTTTTTTGCCCTGCTCGCCCCCACCTTGTGCCTCGGCTTCATCGGCAAGCGCGTGCTCGGCAAATACCGCCCAACCCTGGTATGACAGCCGGCACCCGGTACGTTCTCTGGCAAAAACGCACCGGCGTCCTGGCCATGATGTTGCTGGTCGGGGCAGTGCTGTCCCTGGCCGATGCCCTGATCGGCGGCTTTGGCGGTTCCCGGGGGATCATTGAACTTATCCCGGATACCCGATATCAGATCAGCGGCCCCATGCCTCCGCGTACCGAGGCGATCAAGGATTTTGTCATCGAAGGCCAGCCGCGGGACGGTTCCGTCCAACTTGTGCCCGAAACCGTGTTTTCCGGATATTGGCTCGGCGGCAACATGTGGCGCGGCCTCATCGTGATTGCCCCCGATGCCCGGGAGGGCGATTACGTCCTCATCGCCAAGGATCGATTCGGCGAAAAACAGAACCCAGCCCTTGTGTTCAGGGTGCGAGTCTGGCCCGATCAGGCCGCCTTGGATGCCCATTCCCCCTCTTTGCTCACCAGAAAGACCGGCAGCAGCCCGTATCTTTTTGCCGTGGGTTTGGCTCTCGGCGGTTTAGTCGCCGGCGGCGCGAATTTTCTGTTCGGCAGACTGTGGGCGCAAGACCTCAAAGCCCGCCACTGCGGCGAAATTTATAAGTTGCGCCGGACCGAACAGGGTACGGAAATCACCAGCGAACTCCCCGGCGGCGACCTTCTGCGCCCCGGCATGGAAGGAACCGTATACCGCGGCACCGGCGAACGCCTCTGCACCGCGCGGATCGTGGCTTGCGACAGCGGCGAGGTCTGCATGGTGGTGAAGGACGCAGTGCCTGTCCGTCTGGGCGACGTAGCCTGCGTTTGCCCGGAAACCGCGGAGATGAGCGGGAAATGACCGCTTGGGAAAAGTCGTTGACAAGCCCTGGCACGCTCTGTAGTCATTACAGGTGAAACAAATGAGTGGCATTGGAAAACACATGAACGAACCCCTCTGGTTCCGCTTTTCTTTCACTCCTTCCGGCCAGACTGCCCAGGCAAGCTGAACGGAATCTGCGCAACGATACCGTCATGGAACGAAACTACCGCAAACTTTGGTGGCACCACTGCCTGGCCATCATTGGCTTTTCCGTCATCCCGCTGCTGATTGTCAGCTTTTCGCTCTACAAGGTGTTTGACAGCATCTACACCGACAAGGTCATGGACAGCCTGCGCAAAGATGCCGAGAACCGGGGGGATGCGGTCGATCTCTTTCTCAAGGAGCGCGTCGCCCAACTCCACACCGTCGCCAACACCAACTCCTTTCAAGAGATGACCGACGAGGGCTACCTCAACAAGATATTCGAGATCATGTATGCCAAGTCCGATTCCTACATGGACATCGGCGTCATCGACAGCGAAGGCCGCCATCTTGCCTACGTGGGCCCCTATTACGAGATGCTCAAGCAGGTCAACTACAAGAACGAAGCCTGGTTCAGCGCCGTCAAGGCCAACGGCATGTACATCAGCGACATTTTCATGGGCTTTCGCAAGGTGCCGCATCTCATCATCGCGGTCATGGTCCGCGAAAAAAACACCACTTGGATTCTCCGGGCAACCATCAACCTGAAAAATATCGACGAGATTGTCCAAAAGGCCTGGACCGGCAGCCTGAGCGACGCGTTTATCGTGAACAAGAAAAACGTGCTGCAAACCCGCCCCCGATTCGGCGGAAATTTTCTTGAAGTCCCGGCAGTTCCTGAATACATGTCGGATTCCATCAAATCCCACCCCTATCCGGATTACACTTCGGTTGTCGCCACCAAACTGGAACGGGTGACCTACAGCGGCATGGATGCCTTCTTCGCCGCCGTTCCCATCTCCACCACCAAATGGATCCTGGTCGTCAAGGAAAACCCCGGTGAAGTCCTCTCGCCGCTGGCAAAGGGGCACTTCTGGATGCTGCTCTTCACCGCGATCGGCTTGGCGCTCATCGCCACCGGAGCGGCCCTGTTCACCAATAGCCAGATCAACGATATCCGAAAAGCCGACCGGGAAAACGACGCCAACTCCGATATGCTCCTCCAGGCCAACAAGATGATCGCCCTCTCCAAGATGGCCGCCGGCATCGCGCACGAGGTCAACAATCCCCTGGCTTCCATTGCCGAGAATGCCGGCTGGCTGAAGGATCTCCTGGCTGAAGAGGACATTGTCGGCAGCAAGAACCTCGCGGAGTTCACCGAGACGATCGACAAAATCGAGCAGCACGTCAGCCGGGCGCGGAAAATCGTCCACAACCTGCTCGGTTTTGCCCGCCGGATGGAACCGGCCAAGGAAAAGATCGATGTCAACAGGCTGCTCGACGAGACCACCGGTTTTCTGGAAAACGAGGCCCGCTACGTCAATATCCAGATTGCCAAGGAATATGCCGACAACGTGCCGGTGATCACCAGCGACCTCTCCCAGATCCAGCAGGTGGTGCTCAATCTGCTCAACAACGCCATCGATGCCATCGGCCATGACGGCACGGTCACGGTGTCCAGCCGGTACCGGGAAGCAACCGGCCAGGTGGAGATCGGTGTCGCCGATACCGGCAAGGGTATCGCCGAAAGCGATCTGAACAAGATTTTCGACCCGTTTTTCACGACCAAGGAAGTCGGCAAGGGGACTGGCCTCGGCCTGTCGATATCCTACAGCATCATCGAAAAACTGGGCGGCAAGATGCATGTGCAGAGCAAGGTAGGCACGGGAACGGTCTTCACCATTCTCCTGCCCAAACAGTGAGTAAAGGAAAACGATGGATACAATGCGGGTGTTGATTGTTGATGACGAGGACGACTTGCGGGAAACCATGGTCAAACGGCTGAATGCGCGGAAGATCCAGACGGAAGGCGCGGACAGCGGCATCAGGGCGTTGGAGGTGCTCAAAGACAAGGATTTCGACGTCATAGTTCTGGATGTCAAGATGCCGGGGATGGATGGCATCGAAACCCTGCAACATATCAAAAAGCTCAAACCGGCAATCGAGGTCATCATGCTGACCGGCCATGCCTCGGTGGAGTTCGGTCTCAAGGGGATGCAGCTCGGGGCCTTCGATTACATCATGAAGCCGGCGCCGCTCAACGAACTGCTGGACACCATCGGTCAGGCCTACAACAAAAAATGCGGGCTGACCCAATGACATCCGGGATGAGCCGCGATGCCTCTTGCCCGCTCCGCTTCCCTTGCCGTCTTTGTTCTGGGGCTTGCCGCAATCTTTTCCTGGGCATGGTGGCAACTCGGCCTGTTTGAGCAAAGCGAGCCCGGCCCCAAGTGCGGGATGCCCGTTTTGGCAATCTACGGGATGGCGATCGTGGGTTCAGGTCTGACATCGTTGCTTGCAGCCCTACTGAACGCACCGTCATTGGTCCGGCTCCCAAAGCCGAGGCCAGCGCTCCGCATCCTCGAACTTGCGGTTTTGGCTGCGCCAGCAATTTTGACGGCGCTGTTCATCGGATTGCTGCTCTCTGTCGGCTGAGCTTGCGGTCAACCGGACGCCGCGCGATACAGTTGCCGGCGGAGCCTGTTTTGAGCATGAGGCCGTGCGGCGTTGTACCGGTATGAAAAAACGAAAATTAGAAATATCGCTCTTTGAATTCCTGCAACACGGCAACTTCGGTTCATTTATGCCGCGTCAGGATTGTTCTCCCGAGGAGGTCATTGCACTATTGGGCAAACCCCAGGCGATTGAAGCGCATGCAAGGGGAAAAGAGTTCACCCCCTATACACCAGGGGACGCCAGTCTTTTTCCCGTGATCGTTTGCTATGGAACCATTGAATTTCATTTTGATTCTC
>WQUH01000020.1 GCA_009782165.1 Pseudomonadota bacterium
CCCTGGTCGAGTCGATGCAGGGGCGGATGGAGCTGCGCAGCCAGGCCGGCGAGGGCGCCACAGTGTCCATCATCCTGCCCCTTGTTGCCGAAGATGATGCGGCCGCAAGCCAGGAATGAGCATAGAACGCATTGCTTGCCGCCTTGACAGTGCTTGTTGCCGGCATGAACGCGGACATGGGAGATGGGAGCGCGGGCGTCCCGCCTGCGGTCCCATGTCCATGCCTTCGCCGTCGTTCCCGCAGGTGACTGGATTCCCTGTCATTCCCGCGTAGGCGGGAATTTCGCGGGAATGAAGCGGGCACGGCCCGCCGTGCCCCTACGCATGTTGGGGTTTGTCTGTGGCTCACCGCCAACCTTGCATGCGGGGAGATCGCCGCTCCAGCGACGACGTATGGAGGGTAAGAGCATAAAAGAGTGCAAGAGAGCGAGGAATAATTTCTCTCTGCGGAAAAAATGATATAGAATGCCGCCGCAATGAACCATTCAATGATGCATAACTGGGCGCAAAACAGGCCCGAAGATGGCGGAATCAGCGCCGCGACCAGAGTGGAGCCATGGTGAAGAGCATTCTCGTGATCGACGACGAAGCCAATATGCGGCACATGCTGACCGCCCTGCTGACCAAGCAGGGATACAGGGTCGATGTCGCGGGCAACGGCGCCGAGGGCCTCGACTGGCTGCAACGGGGCCGGTACGACTTTGTCCTCTGCGATCTGCGCATGCCGGTCATGGACGGCATGGCCTTTCTTGCCCAGGCGCGGCGCCACAACGGGGAAACCACGGTGATCATGATGTCCGCCTACGGCACGGTCGATCAGGCGATCGAAACCGTCAAGCAGGGGGCCTACGACTATATCTCCAAGCCGTTCAAGCTCGAAGAGATCCTGCTGGTGCTGCGCAAGGCGGAGGAACGGGAACGGCTGCGCCGGGAAAACCGGCAACTGAAGGCGCGGATCGATGCCATTGACGGTCAACTGGACTTCGGCGGCATGGTGGGCAAGAGCAAGGCGATGCAGGATCTTTTCCGGCTCGCCGACAAGGTGGCGCGGCACCGGACCACGGTGCTGATCACCGGCGAATCGGGCACCGGCAAGGAGCTGGTGGCCAAGGGGATCCACGCGGCGAGCAAGGGGAGCGAGGCGCCGTTCGTGGCGGTCAACTGCGGTTCCATTCCCGAACAGCTTCTGGAAAGCGAATTCTTCGGCTACGTCAAAGGCGCTTTCACCGGCGCCGACCACGACAAGAAAGGGCTGTTTGAAGAGGCGGACAACGGCACCCTGTTTCTCGATGAAATCGCTGAACTGCCGCTCGATCTCCAGGTCAAGCTGCTGCGGGTGCTGCAGGAGAGCGAGGTCAGAAGGGTCGGCGCGGTGAAGAGCCGCAAGGTGGAGGTGCGGGTGCTGGCGGCCACCAACAAAGAACTGCCCGCCCTGGTCGATCAGGGGGCGTTCAGGGGCGATCTCTTCTACCGGCTCAACGTGCTCAACATCCATATCCCGCCGCTGCGGCAGCACATGGAAGACATGCCGCTGCTCTGCCGGTTTATTCTGCACAAATGCGCGACCCGCTTGGGCCTCGCCATCCAGGACATTGCGCCGGCCGCCATGGAACTGCTGATGCGGCACGATTGGCCGGGCAATGTGCGGGAGTTGGAAAATGTGCTGGAACGGGCCCTGATTCTCACGGACAAGAACATCATCCTGCCGCAGCATCTGCCGGAACGGCTGGGAGGACGGCAGGAACGCCGGCGGATCGACGACCTGCTGGGCACCTATTCGCTCAAAAAGGCGAAAGTGATCATGGAAAAGCAGTTGATCGGCAGGGCCATGGAGGCGACTGGCGGCAACAAGAGCAAGGCGGCGCAGTTGCTGGAGTTGAGTTATCCCGCCTTGCTGGGCAAATTGAAGGAGTATGAATGGTAAAAAAGATGATAGATTTGAACTTGAATAAGCAAGTTTTTTTATATTCAAGAGGGTGCGGCCAGCATGTAAGAAAGGGCAGGGCCTTGTAACCGTCCGGAAAGACTTGCTCAGTGATTGTTATTATTTCTAGCACGTTTCTTGCAAAATATTGATAACGGCATAGTCCAAGGAGCAGAGTGCGAATGCGGCTGTCATTCCGCCCGGAATCGGCAGCCCCTCAAAAAAAATCGGTCATCCTGAACGACAGGAGCGGCAAGCATCGTGAAGCGGTGTCGACATATCCAAACAATGTCCCGCGGGTTTACGGTGGCGGAGTTGGTGACGGTCCTTGCCATCGTGGCGGTGCTCGCCGCTGTCGCCCTGCCTCTGGTCCTCGCCTCGCTGCCCGGCTATCGCCTGCGGGCCGCGGCGCGGGAGTTGGTGATCGATTTCAAGAAAGCCAAGGTTGAAGCCATCAAGCGGAACCGTGATGTGCTGATCGTCTTTTCCCCCAACCCCGCCGTCAATCCCCATCCCGCCAACGAGCCGCACGCGGACTATGTCCTGTGCGTCGATGCCGACCGCAGCAGCGTCTGCGATGCCAACGAAGAACGAATCGCCCGGGTGGCCATGCCGCGGGATGTGCGGTTGACCGCGCCCAACTTCAGCAACACCAACACCTGCGGCTACGACCCGCGCGGCATGCCGTGGCGGAACCGCTGGGGCAGGGTCGATGTCGCCACTGCCGACGATTCGAGGAGCCACAGGATCAGCCTGTCGAGAAACGGCGCGGTCAGGTTGCAGTAAGGCGCCGGGATGACGGGGTATGCACGGGAG
>WQUH01000021.1 GCA_009782165.1 Pseudomonadota bacterium
TGCTTCACCGCCGGGGCCAACGGCGCCATCGTCGGCAACTACCTGACCACCACCGGTTCATCGGTCGCCGACGATCTGGCCCGGCTCTCGGCCCTGGGCTTTACCTTTGAGCGGCCGGCATCATGAACGCCGACCAACTGCTCCGCTTCGACCGGGACCACCTGTGGCACCCGTACACCTCGACCACCAGACCACTGCCCGTCTACCCGGCGTCCTCGGCCGCCGGTGTGCGCATCCGGCTCATGGACGGGCGGGAGTTGATCGACGGCATGTCTTCCTGGTGGTGCGCCATCCACGGGTACAGCCACCCGGCGTTGCTCCGCGCCCTGACCGGGCAGGCCGAGCAGATGGCGCATGTCATGTTCGGCGGTCTCACCCACGAACCGGCCGTGACCTTGGCCCGGATGCTGGTCGAGCTGACGCCGGAGGCGCTCGACAAGGTTTTTCTCTGCGATTCCGGTTCGGTGAGCGTCGAGGTGGCCCTGAAGATGGCCCTGCAGTACCAGCAGGCAGTGGGCCATCCCGAAAAACATCGGCTGCTGACCGTGCGCGGCGGCTACCATGGCGACACCTTCCACGCCATGTCGGTGTGCGACCCGATCACCGGCATGCACGCCCTGTTTGCGCGCTCCCTGCCCAGCCAGCTCTTCGCGCCTCGGCCGGAGTGCCGATTCGGCGCGGCCTGGGACGAGGACGATCTCGCGCCCATGGCCCGGATGCTGGCCGACCATCACCACGAAACCGCCGCGGTGATCGTCGAGCCCATCGTCCAGGGGGCCGGCGGCATGTGGTTCTATCACCCCGAATATCTGCGCGGCCTCCGCCGGCTGTGCGATCAGTACCAGGTGTTGTTGATCTTCGACGAGATCGCCACCGGGTTCGGCCGCACCGGCACGCTGTTCGCGGCCGGACACGCCGAGGTTGCGCCGGACATCATGTGCCTGGGCAAGGCCATGACCGGCGGCACCATGACCCTGGCCGCCACCGTGGCGACCACCGCCGTGGCCACTGCCATCTCCGCGGCCGAACCGGGGGTGTTCATGCACGGTCCCACCTTCATGGGCAACCCGCTGGCCTGTGCCGTGGCCTGCGCCTCGATCCGGCTGCTGCTGGATAGCCCCTGGCAGGAGCGGGTAGCAGCCATCGGCCGCCAACTGCGGGCTGAACTCGAGCCGGCCCGCAGCCTGACCACCGTGGCCGATGTCCGGGTGCTGGGCGCCATCGGCGTGATTGAAACCAACAACCCGGTCAACCTGGCAGCCTTGCAACAATTTTTCGTCGAGCAGGGCGTATGGATCCGCCCCTTCGGCCGCCTGCTCTACCTGATGCCGCCCTACATCATCGAGCCGGCAGACCTCAGCCGCCTGACCGAGGCCGCGGTCCGGGCGGCAGCCATGGTCCATTGAACGGGCGGCAGTCTACCCCATATTGCGCGCGTGAGTACTCCGATGAAAAGCGAACTGATCAACAAGGGTGTGCTTCTGGTCCTGGTCCTGCTCATCTCGGCGCTGTTTCTCGGGATGATCAGGCAATTCCTCATGCCGATTTTCATGGCCGGCATCTTTGCCGCCATCCTCAGTCCGGCGCACCGCTGGCTGAGCGGCAAGATCGGCGGCCGGCAGAATCTGGCCTCGATCCTGGTCGTTATCGGCATCCTCCTCCTGGTGCTGATTCCGCTCTCGCTCCTGATCGGGGTGGTGGTCGCCCAGGCGATCAGCGTCAGCCAATCCGTCACCCCCTGGGTCCGGTCCTTTATCCAGGAGCCGACCACCCTGACCGCCTATCTGGACAATATTCCCTACTACAAGCAGATTCTTCCCTACCGCGACCTGATCATCGAAAAGGCCGGGCAGGTGGTGGGCAACCTCTCCACCTTTCTGATCGACAGCCTCTCCGCCGTGACCAAGCAGACGATCAGCGCGGTGTTCGGCAGCGTCATCATGCTCTATGTGATGTTCTATTTCCTCACCATGGGCGAGGTGCTGCTGACGAAGATCCTCTACTTCCTGCCGCTGCACGACCGCGACGAGCAGCGTCTGCTCCACCGCTTCACCTCGGTGACCAAGGCCACCCTGAAGGGCACCCTGATCATCGGCGCCCTCCAGGGCTCCATCTGCGGCTCGGCCTTTGCCCTGGCCGGCATCCAGGGACCGGTTTTCTGGGGCACGGTGATGGCGGTGACCTCGATCGTTCCCGTATTCGGCACCGCCATCGTCTGGCTGCCCACCCTGATCATCCTTGCCCTGAAGGGGGAACTGCTTGGGGTGATCATCCTGGCGGTGCTGTGCGGCGCGGTGTCGGGCAATCTCGACAATATCCTGCGCCCCCGTCTGGTCGGCAAGGACACCGAGATGCACGATCTGTTCGTGCTGTTCGGCACCCTGGGCGGCATCAGTCTGTTCGGCATCCTGGGCATCATTATCGGCCCGATCGTTGCCGCCCTGTTCATCACCATCTGGGAGCTCTACGGCCAGACCTTCGCGGCCTACCTGCCCGCTGTCGGCCCCCTGTTCAGAACCGACAACGAGCCGCCGGAACAACCGCAGGCCAACCTTCTTGCCGCCCCAGAGGAGCCGGCGGCCTGTTCGGAGGAGGAAGCGCCGGCCGGCGGAGGAAAAGAAAACATGCGTCCAGGCGATGGCGCAAGCGGGGATGCGGGTTAGCGGTGCGCTGAAACGGAATCAGGAACGCGCGGCAACGCAACTTGAGGACGGC
>WQUH01000022.1 GCA_009782165.1 Pseudomonadota bacterium
ATGGCATCGACGCACAGCGCGGTTTTGCCGATCTGACGGTCGCCGATGATCAATTCGCGCTGGCCGCGGCCGACCGGGGTCATGGCGTCAACCGCCTTGGCGCCGGTGTAGCAGGGCTCGTGTACGCTTTTCCGGGCAATAACGCCAGGGGCCAGCACCTCGATCTTGCGGGACTCCTTGGCGGTGATCGGCCCTTTGCCGTCAATCGGCTGGCCGATGCCGTCGACAACCCGGCCTTCCATTTCCGGCCCGACCGGGACCATGGCAATCTTGCCGGTCCGCTTGACAATGTCGCCTTCCTTGATGTCGCGCACATCGCCCAGGATGGCGCAGCCGACGTTGTCTTCCTCAAGGTTCAGAGCCAAGCCAAACATATTGCCTGGGAACTCAAGCAGCTCCATGGCCTGACAATTCTCGACGCCATAGACGCGGGCAATACCGTCGCCCACCGACAGAACGGTACCGGTTTCTTTCAGGTCGATATCCGCTTTATAGCCAGCGATTTGGTCCTTGATAATCTGGCTGATTTCTTCTGCTTTGATCTGCATTGATTATTCTCTCCCCTTGATAGATTCCTTTAAGCCATTCAGTTGCGTCTTTATACTTCCGTCCAGCACCAAGTCGCCAACCTTGGCAATAATACCGCCGATAATGGACGGATCAACCTGGGTTTCAAGTATCACCTTCTTGCCAGTCAATTTTTCCAGCGTGGTCTGGATCTTCGCCATCAAGGCGTCGTCGAACTCAACGGCTGAAATGACGGCGCCATGACTGATATTCTGATCCTTATCCACCATGGCCTGCATTGCTTCGGCAATGTCGGGCAGGATGCCTGCCCTTTTCTTGGCAATGAGCAGCTTGAGGAAACTGGCCAGGATGGCGTCCGCCTGCACCGACTCGGCTATTTTGGCCATGACCTTTTCCCGGACATCCAACGGATACAGCGGATTGGTCACGGCATCGCTGACCCCGGCCGCATCGTCGGCGTACAGGGCGGCAATCCCCTTGAGCTGGCCGCTGTAATCTTCCGTTTTCCCCTGCTCCTTCCCCAGAGAAAAGAGCGCCTTGGCATAGCGACGTGCTAATATTGTCTGTCTCACTGTACCGCACCCACTCGTTCAAGATACTGTTCAGTGATCGCCACCTGATCCGCCGAGGTCAGGTTTTTCACGATCAACGCCTCCGCCATGGCTGCGGCCTGCTCCGCGATCTCATCCTTCAGACGCCGTTTGGCATCTTCCAGCTCGGCCTGGACCGCCGCCTCTGCCTGACGCTTGATATCGTCCGCAGCCTTTTCCGCATCGGCCAGGATGCGTTCTTTTTCCACTTGCGCCTGCGCGATGGCCCGCTCGACGATCCGCTCCATCTCTTTTTCCATGCCGGCAAGCTTGGCCTCGAATTCCTTATAGGATTGCTCGGCCCGGTCGCGGCGCACGGTGAGATCGTCCAACTCCTCCCGTATCCGCTGCTGCCGACCGCTCAGTCCCGACATGATCGGCTTGGCGCCGAACTTCACCAGAATGATGACGAGCGCCAGAAAGTTGATCGTCCGCAAAAACAGATCCAACAATTTTTCCCCTGACAACGGATTGCTGGCATGGGCGTCGCCATGCCCCTCGGCCTTGGCCCCGTGCTCAACGGTCGCAGCCTGATGAGCGGTTGCGCCAGCCTGTTCCGCCGCCTGGGCCGTCGCCCTCGCCTCCTGATGCGGATTGGCAGCCGGGGCCTCGGCCGGCAAGCCGCCGAGCAGCAGCGCCAGCAACACCGGCAGCACTATCGTGTTCCAAGCTCTCATGCGTCCAGACTCCTTCCAAGTATCTTTCCAGCCATTGCCTGGGCAAAACCCGCGGCATTCCCCTGTAACTCCTTCCTGGCCGCCTCGATCTGCGACCGGAGGTCGGTCAACTGTTTTTCCTTGAAGCTATCGGATTCCTTGCGAATGGCGGCCAGTTTTTCAGCACCCGCCGCCTGAGCCTGCGACCGGGCGCCATCGAGCGCGCCTTTCGCCTTGTTGCTCGCTTCCCGCATTTTCTGGTCCAGTTCGGCTTGCCGCTTGCGGGCGCTCTGTTCAAACTGCGCCACCTCGCCGTTGAGCGACTCGATCTTCTGGGTCCGCTTTTCGAGAATCCCCAAGACCGGCTTGTACAGAATCGCATTGAGCACAAACATCAGTACAATCATATTGATGATGTGTATCAGCATCGTAACATCAATCGAAATCATACTAACTACCTCTTATGGCTGAAAATATGACAATTATCCGCCAGCGCGAGTGAATGGCGGTTCATCTTTCCCCAAACCGAACACCCCGCATAACTACTGAAAAAAGGATCAACTGTCAAATCTTTTTAAATGAAGCTGTTAGGATTTTTCCACTCATGTCCGTCGCCCGTTCACCGGCCATTTTGTGGTTGTACGCCGACGGGCGGCAAGGATCGGGGCAGGATTCCTCTTTTTTTTGCACGGACAGGGCATGCGGGGCAAAATGCGGCGGCAAGATCGTCCATCGCCCGCACCAGACAATCAATCATATTTTTTCATGCATTGTGCTGGCGTCTCCTGTTCAATCTCAGAGCATGCCAGCAGGCCCGGCCTTCTCCTACGGCTGATCGAGGATGATGGAGCCCACGGTTTCAGCGGCGTGCTTCATTTTGCTGTTTTTCGACCTCTCCGCCTCAACCTTGATCTGGAATCCCGCTGCGGTCTGATTCCG
>WQUH01000023.1 GCA_009782165.1 Pseudomonadota bacterium
TAACGTTGGCGATCGCCGACGTGACCCCGCGTCCTGCTCAATCGGACCGCGAGGTCCGCGTTCAGAACGAGCCTTGCATGTAGCGGTGCATGGACTCGGCCGCATCCAGGCCCTGACACATCGCCTTGGCCACGGTTTTCGGCCCGAGCACGGTGTCGCCTCCGGCAAAGATCCACTCCACGTTGGTCTGGAGGGTGACCGGGTCAACCACATAGGTGCCGCGCGGCGTCACCGCCACCGGCACGGTTTCGTCGAGCACCGGAATCACCTTTTGGCCGACCGCGGCAATCAGGGCATCGGCCTGGAGGACAAAATTCGAGCCTTCAATCGGCTCCGGCCGCTGGCGGCCGGTCCGGTCGGGCTCGCCCAGCCGCATCCGCTGGCACTCCACCCCGGTCACCTGGCCATCCTCCCGCACAATCCGGACCGGCGCCGCCAGGAACACCAGTTGTACGCCCTCCTCTTCGACATGGGCGATCTCCACCCGCGAGGCCGGCATTTCCTCGCGGGTGCGACGGTAGACGATGGTCACCTCCTTCCAGCCCGAGCGCAGCGCCACCCTGGCCACGTCGATGGCCACGTTGCCGCCGCCGATGACCACCACCCGGTCGCCCAGGGCGATTTCGCGGCCGGTGAGCATCTGGCTCAAATAGTCGATCCCGGAAAAAATGCCCCTGGTTTCCAGTTCTCCCTCCAGTTCGAGCCGGCGGCTCTCATAGGCGCCGATCCCCAGAAACACGGCGGCAAAGCCCTGTTCGCGCAGTTCGGACAAGGTCAGGTCGCGGCCGATGGTGATGCCGGTCTTGACGTTGACCCCGCACTGTTGCAGGGCGTAGAGTTCGGAGCCGATGATGTTGCGCGGCAGGCGGTAGTTGGGAATGCCGACGCTGAGCATGCCGCCGAACACCGGCAGCGATTCGAAGATCGTGCAACTGTACCCCTTGTGCGCCAGCGAATGGGCCACGGTGATGCCGGCCGGTCCCGAGCCGATGATCGCAACCTTGATCCCGTTTTTCGGGGCGCAGCGCGGCGAAAGGTTCTTGCCGTTGATGATCATCCAGTCGGCCAGGAAACGCTCCAGCAGGCCGATGGCCACCGGCGCGTCCTTTTTGCCGCGGATGCAGGCGCCTTCGCACTGAAACTCCTGGGGGCAGACCCGGCCGCAGACCGAGGGCATGGAGCTGGTCTCCCGGATGGTCCAGTAGGCCTCCTCGAATTTGCCCTGGCCGAGCTGCTCGATGAAGCGGGGGATGTCGTTGCCGAGCGGGCAGCCCAGCACGCACGACGGCTTGCGGCACTGGAGGCAGCGCTGGGCTTCGATCATGGCGGTTTCCTGGGTGAGGCCCTTGGAAACTTCGTCGAAATTGTCAATCCGTTCCTCGGGGTTGAGTTCGCGAGGCTGCTGTCGGGGGATGGCGAGCTGTTCCCTGATGTTCATGGCTGTACAGGATGAAAAGAGTGAGAGTGGGTGTCTGATCGTCTACAAGGTTGAGGGCCTGCCCCGCGTTCGTCAAGGGGCGTCGCCGGATTGACGGATCGGCCTGAGCGGATTTCCGGCAACGGCCAACGGGCATACGCGCAGCGCCTTCAGCGTGCCAATTGTGAGAGTGTCCGCGCGGCGCCAAAGTCAAAACAATAGGTACGGTTCGCGCAATTGCAATGTTGTTTTCCCCGAATGTCCGCGCGCTCGTTCCGCACCGGACGAATGCCCGAGCGGAAAACAGCGCTGTCCGCGTTTTTTCCTTGCGGGACATACGCCAACAATGGCATATTGCCAGCATTATGCACATCTCGCACAATATGCACTCCGAGGCCGCGCCGCTGGTGGCGATTTTCGGCTGCGGCAACCCCCTGCTCGGGGACGACGGCTTTGGCCCGGCGGTGGTCGGGCAACTGGCCAGCGCCGGTCTGCCGCCCACAGTCCGCCTGATCGATGCCGGCACCGCCATCAGGGAGTATCTGCTGGACTATCTGCTCGAACCTGCCCTGCGGCCCGCCCTGGTGGTGATCGTCGATGCCGAGCCGGGCGAGGGGGCGGGCATCGGCCGGGTGCGCCGGCGCGTTCCCGCCGAGTTGCCGGCCCGCAAAATCCATGATTTTTCCCTGCACCAGTTTCCCACGGTCAATCTGCTGCGGGAGCTGGAGGCGGCAACCGGGATCGAGGTCGTGCTGCTGCTCGCCGGTATCGACGGTCCTGCCGCGCTGTGCGCCGAGGGCCTGTCGCCGCCGGTGCGGGCCGCGGTCGACGAGGCCTGCGCCCAAATCGTCGAGCTCGTGGCTCCCTTTGTTGCCCTGGAGGCCAGCGCGCCATGATCTACGAGGCCAAGGTCAACGAGTTGGCGGAAGAGTTCGGGGTGCACCGCAACACCATCCGCAACTGGATCAACTCCGGCGTGCTTCCGGCCCAGGAGGGACCGGGCCGCCGCTACCTGATTCAGTGGGAGGATTACCGGCGGCTGTGCGACAAGTATGGCCGGGAACCCCGGTTCATGCCCGACCCGGAGGCGCGCGCCGATGCGCCGGCCGCGCCGCATTCTCCGGCCGCGCCGGGCCAGATCCCGGTTCGCCTGGACGTGCGGGCGAGCGCGCTGGACGCTTCGCCGGGCCAGATCAACATCTGCCTGACCTGCGGTTCCTGCGCCGGGGCCTGTCCAATCTCCGGAGTCGACGGGTTCGATCCGCGCAAGATCGTGCGCATGGCTTTTCTCGGTCTGGAAGACGAGCTGACGGCCAGCGGCTGGCAGTGGAAATGCACCCTGTGCGGCAAGTGCGAGGCGGTGTGTCCGATGAAGGTCGAGATCGTGCAACTGCTGCGGCGGATCCGGGCGCGCTGCGACCGCGACAAGGTGCCGGCGGCCATCAGGAAAGGGGTGGCCACCTGCCTGGAAAAGGGGAACAACCTCGGCATCCCCAAGGACGATTTCCTGGCCCTGGTCAGGGAGCTGGGCGAAGAGCTGGCCCGGACATCCTGCCCCGGTTTTGTCGCCCCCATCGATGTCCGCGGGGCCCGGCTGCTGTTGACGGTCAACTCCAAACAGCCCTTTGCCGAACCCGAGGCCATGACCTGGTGGTGGAAGATCCTGCACGCGGCCGGCGAATCCTGGACCATCTCCTCCGAATACTGGGAGGGGATCAACTGGGGGCTCCATGTCGGCGATTACGGCGCGATGCGCACCATTGTCAAACGGATCATCGACAATATCGAGCGGCTCAACTGCACGGCCCTGCTCCTGCCCGAATGCGGGCATGCCTACTATGCCACCCGCTACGCCCTGGAACGCTGGTTTCCCGAAGCGCTGCAACAGTTCAGAATCTACACGGTTTTCGACCTTTTGCTCGAATATCTCAACGAGGGCAAAATCCGGCTCGACCCCGCTGTCCAGACCAAGCTGACCACCTTTCACGATTCCTGCTATTACGGCCGGCACTCGGTCGAGGCCTTCGGCCACGGCTATTTCGAGGAAGCCCGCGCCCTGACCAGGGCCTGCTGCAAGCGGTACGTCGATCTCGTGCCCGACCGGGAGGAAAACTACTGCTGCGGCTCCGGCAGCAGCGCCTGGGCCGACCCGTACCGGGTCGAGCGGGTCTATCACGGCCGGATCAAGGCCCGCCAGATCAGCGCCTCCAACGCCAGACTGGTGGTCACCGCCTGTCTCAACTGCCGGGATCAGATCCGCTATTCGCTCAACAGCGAGTTCAACCTCAATGTCGAGGTCCAGTTTCTCTGGGAACTGGTGGCCAATGCCCTGGTGATGACGCCGCCGGCAGCGATGGAGGCGCGCCGTGACTGACCAGGGCATGATAGGCGCGGTGGCGGTGGTGGGCGGCGGCATCTCCGGGATGCAGGCGGCGCTCGATCTCGCCGATTCCGGCTTTTTCGTCTATCTGGTGGAGAAAACCGGGGCCATCGGCGGGGCCATGCCCCAGTACAACAAGGTGTTCCCCACCAACGACTGCGCGATGTGCATCATCTCGCCCAAGCTGGTCGAGTGCGGCCGCCATCCGAACATCCGCATCATGACCCTGACCACGGTGGTCGACATCAACGGCAGGGCAGGGGCCTTCACCGTGCGGGTGCTGGAGCATCCCCGCTATGTCGATCCGGCCAAGTGCATTGCCTGCGGCCAGTGCAGCAGCCATTGCCCCCAAAGCGTCGACGATTCGTTCAACATCCTCATGGCCGAACGCAAGGCCATCTACATCAAATATCCCCAGGCGGTGCCGCTCAAGTACCAGATCGATCCCCAGGCCTGCCTCCGCCTGAACCAACCGGGGGCATGCGGCATCTGCGCCGAGATCTGCCCGCCCGGCGCGGTCGATTTCGCCGACCGCGGCCAGGAGCACAACCTCCGGGTGGGGGCGGTGGTGATGGCCCTGGGCTTTCAGCCCTTTGATCCCGGCAAGACCAGGGCGTGGGGATACGGTCTGTATCCCAATGTGGTCACCTCGCTCCAGTTCGAGCGGTTTTTGTCGCCGGGCGGTCCCACCGGCGGCGCCCTTGTCCGGCCCTCGGACCACCGGCCGGTGCAGCGGATGGCCTTTCTCCAGTGCGTCGGCAGCCGCGACAAGAACCGCTGCAACAACGAATACTGCTCGACGGTCTGCTGCATGTCCGCGGTCAAGGAGGCCATGACCGTCAAGGAGGCCAGCCCGGAGGTGGAGGTGACCATCTTCTACATCGACATGCGCACGCCGGGCAAGGAGTTCGAGCGCTATTTCGAACAGGCCCGCACCGAGTACGGCATCCGCTTCGTCCGCTCACGGGTCCACGGGATCGAGCCCAAGGGCCAGAAGGGCGATCTGCGGCTGCGCTACATCAACGCCTTTGGCAAGCAGGTGGAGGAGACGGTCGATCTGGTGGTGCTGTCGGTGGGGCTGGAAACCCCGGATGCCACGGTCCGGCTGGCGGAAAAGATCGGCATCCACATGACGCCGGACCGTTTCGCCTCGATCTCGGCCTTTGCGCCGGTCCACACCTCGCTGAAGGGCATCTTCACCTGCGGGGCCTTCAACGGGCCGCGCGACATTCCCCAGGCGGTGATCGGCGGCTCGGCGGCGGCGGCCAGCGTTGCCGCCCTGCTCCATCCGGTCCGCCACACCCTGACCCGAACCCTGCCGCCACCGCCGGAGCGGGATGTCAGCGGGCAGGAGCCGCGCATCGGCGTCTTCGTCTGCCACTGCGGCACCAACACCGCCGGCGTGGTCGATGTCGATGCGGTGGCCGCCTACGCCGCGACCCTGCCGCAGGTGGCGCATGTGGCCCGCAACCTCTTCACCTGCGCCCAGGATACCCAGGATCTGATGGCGCAGCAGATCCGGGAGAACGGACTGAACCGGATCGTGGTCGCCTCCTGCACGCCGCGCACCCATGAGCCCCTGTTCCGCAAGACGCTCAAATCGGCCGGGATCAACGAATACCTGATCGAAATGGCCAACATCCGCAACCAGAATGCCTGGGTGCACAGCCAGGAACCCGCGGCCGCCACCGCCAAGGCCAAGGATCTGGTCCGCATGGCGGTGGCCAAGGTGAGCAGGCAAACGGCCCGCAAACCGCTGCGCATCCCCATTGCCCCTTCGGTGCTGGTGATCGGCGGCGGGGTGGCGGGCATGACCTCGGCGCTCAATCTGGCCGAGCAGGGCTATCGCATCCATCTGATCGAAAAGACCAACCAGTTGGGCGGCAACGCCCTGCATCTGTACCAGACCTGGAGCGGCGAGAACGTGCCCCGGTTTCTGAAAGGACTGAAGGAGGCGGTCCAGCAGCATCCCCAGATCGAGGTGAGCTACTCCAGCACGGTCGCCACGGTCGGCGGCCATGTGGGCGATTTCACCAGCCTGATCCGCACCGGCCCCAACCGCAAACGGACCATCGACCACGGGGCGGTCATCATTGCCACCGGCGCCAAACGCTACATCCCCGAGGAGTTCGAGTACGGCAAGATCCCCAAGGTGGTGGCCGCAATCGAGTTCGACAAGCTGCACATGCACAACGAGGCCAGGGTGGCCAACGGCAAATCTTTTGTATTTATCCAGTGCGTCGGCTCGCGCAACCAGCAGCGGCCGTACTGTTCGAAATCCTGCTGCACCCATTCGATCCAGAGCGCCATCAAGCTGAAAAAAGAGGCGCCGGACCGCCGGATCTACATCCTCCACCGGGAGATCAGCACCTACGGCCAGCGGGAGAGGATCTACAATCAGGCCAGGGAGATGGGCATCGTGTTCATCAACTACGAACAGCACGGCCCGCCCCAGATCAGGAAATCAGACAACAACGGCGGCGTGCTGGTGGAGGTCTGGGACCATGTGCTCCACCGGCCGCTGGAGATCCGGGCCGATATGGTGATCCTCGCCACCGCCACCCTGGCCAATCCCGAGGCAGCGGCCCTGGCCAGCATGTTCAAGCTGCCGCTCAACCGGGACGGCTTTTTTCAGGAGGCCCATGCCAAGCTGCGGCCGGTGGAATTTCACGTCGATGGCGTGTTCGTCGCCGGTCTGGCCCATTATCCCAAGCCGCTGGAGGAGTCGATCACCCAGGCCCTGGCCGCCGCCGCCAAGGCGGGCCGGCTTTTGGCGCGCAAGGAAATCGCCCAGGAGCCCACCATCGCCCTGATCGACCGTCAGCGGTGCGACGACTGCGCCCTGTGCGTCGACGTCTGTCCCTATCAGGCGATCAGGCTGACGGAGTACAAAGACCAGGATGGCGTCGTCCGCAAGGCGGTGACCGTGGAGCACGTTGCCTGCACCGGATGCGGCATCTGCCAGGGCACCTGCCCGAAACGGGGCATTGACGTGGCCGGGTTCACCACGGCGCAGATCGAGGTCCAGATCGACGCGGCGCTGGCAGCCGCGCCGATGGCGGAGGGAGCGGCATGAACCGCAACCCGATCATCATCGCCTTCTGCTGCAACTGGTGCGCCTATGCCGCCGCCGATCTGGCCGGGATCGCTCGCCTGCAATATCCCGGCTCGATCAGGATCATCCGGGTGATGTGCTCGGGCATGGTGCATCCGGAAATGGTGCTCCGCGCCCTGAACCAGGGCGCGGACGGCGTGATTATCGGCGGCTGCCAGTTGGGCGACTGCCACTACATCAAGGGCAACGAGATGGCCCTGGCCCGGTCCGAAATCATCGCCGATACCCTGGACGATCTGGGTTTTGCCCCGGAACAGTTTCAGCTCGTCTGGGTGTCGGCAGCCGAACCGGAACGGCTGGTCAGGGCCTTCCGGGAGATGAGCGAGCAGTTGCGCGCGGCCCCGGACGGCGCCGAGGCGGAGACCGGACCATGAGCGATGCGCCGCGGCCCCGGCTCAGTTGCGAATGCCTGCATGCCTGTTCCGGTTGCGAAGTCGCCCTGCTGAACAGCGGCGAGCTTTTTCTCGGACTGCTGGAACGGGTGGACATCGTCCATTTTCCGCTGCTCATGGATCACAAGTACCAAGGCGGAGCAGAGCAGGGGCTCGACCTGCCCCAGGCCGAGATCGGCCTGGTGTCGGGCGGGGTGGCCAGCGCGGAGCATCTGCGGGTGCTGCGGGCCATGCGCGGCCAGTGCCGGACCCTGGTGGCCTTCGGCACCTGCGCCACCCACGGCGGCATTCCCGCCCTGCGGAACCAGTGGACGGTCGATCAGGCATTTCGCACGATTTTATCGATCGATACCGATGAAAGATCAGGTGAGTTCTCCAGTTCGTTTGCCTCCCCCCTGGATCGGGTCTACAGCATCGACGAGCAGGTGGAGGTCGATCTGGTGCTGCCCGGCTGTCCGCCCCTGCCGGAGACGATTGTCGAGG
>WQUH01000024.1 GCA_009782165.1 Pseudomonadota bacterium
GAACTCGAATTGCCGCTGTACAACTATCTCGGCGGAGTCAACGCCAAGGTTCTCCCCGTGCCGATGATGAATATCCTCAACGGCGGGGCCCATGCCGACAACAACGTCGACATCCAGGAGTTCATGATCCTCCCCGCCGGCGCCCCCTCTTTTGCCGAGGCCCTGCGCATGGGCGCGGAAACCTTTCACGCGCTCAAATCGGTCCTGAAAAAGAAAGGATTGCAAACCGCGGGCGGCGATGAGGGCGGATTCGCTCCCAATCTGCGCTCCAACGAAGAGGCGATGGAGTCCATCCTCGAAGGTATCGTGCAGGCGGGTTACTCCCCCGGCAAGGATATTTTCATCGGGATCGACGCCGCTGCCAGCGAATTTTATGCCGCCGAAGACAAGATCTATGTCCTGGGAGCGGAAGCCAGTCCCAGAAAGACCTCGGAGCAGATGATCGCCTTCTATGCCGATTGGGTTAACAAATACCCGCTCATCACCATTGAAGACGGTCTTGACGAGTCGGACTGGGAAGGATGGCAGCAACTGACCCGGGCCCTGGGCAACAAGATTCAACTGGTCGGGGACGATATCTTTGTTACCAACACCAGTATTCTCCGGAAAGGCATCGCCCAGCACATCGCCAACTCCATCCTGATCAAGCTCAATCAGATCGGCTCGGTGACCGAAACCATCGATGCCGTCGCCATGGCGCATCGGGCCTCGTACACCGCTGTCATTTCCCATCGCTCGGGTGAGACTGAAGACGCCACCATCGCTGATCTGGCGGTTGCCCTGAATACCGGACAAATTAAAACCGGAGCCCCCTCACGCAGTGATCGGGTGGCAAAGTACAACCAGTTGTTGCGCATCGAGGAAGAATTGAAATCGGCCGCCCAGTTCGCCGGTCTTGCCGCCTTTGCTTTCCTGCAGAAACCATGTTGACAACATGCTGTATTAGTTCCTATTATAGTGAAAGGATGTATGCATAGTGCGATTCGTTCACTGCGAGGTACCCTAGAGGTAGAAACATGACCCTGACAAAGGCTGATCTTGTACAGCAGGTGTACAAAACCCATCCCAACCTGACCAAGTCGCAATCCGCCGATTCTGTCGAAACCTTCCTTGCCCTCTCCAAGTCTTCCCTGATCACCGGCGAAGATCTCCTGCTGAGCGGATTCGGCAAATTCAACATCAAGGATAAAAAATCACGTCGGGGCCGCAATCCGCAGACCGGAAGCGAATTGACCCTGGAGGCGCGCCGGGTGGTCACCTTCAAATCATCGGGGATCTTGCGCTCCCGCATCAATTCCAAATAACGTCAACGCCTCGAACTGTCTCGCCAAGGCGCCCGCGCAGAGCAGGCGCCTTTTTTGTTTTTTCTATTTTTTACCCGACCGCCAACCTTGCCCGTGTCCAGTCTCCTGACAATTTTTTTGTTTGCCTTGCCGTCATGCCGCCCGAAGCCGACTTTCAGACAATCAGGAGCGAGCGCATCCGATGCGCGGACCCGTTTCTTCTGTCCCTGACCGACGGGCCGCCCGATCCGGCCCTGGTCGACCGCATCCGCCAGTTCGGCCAGACCGTCCCTCTGCTCGTCTGGGAGGAACCGCCGCAAAACTGCCTGCTCCTCGCCGATTACCCCGGCTACCGAGCGATGATGTCTTTGAAGATCGCCTCTGTCTGCTGCCGTGTTCTTGCCCCGACAGTGCCGCCGGTTCTCCGGTATTCCCTGCAGATCCTGCACGAACAGGCGGTATCTCATCAGGCGAGTCCGATCGTGCAGGCGCATATCCTCCGGCAGGCAAGCCAACGGCTCAGCCGCGCCGAACTGCTGTCCCTGCTCCCGTTGATGGGCCACAAGCCGCAGCGCCAGGTGGCCGAAGAACTGATCGCCCTGCTGCGCCTTGCGCCCGCCGCTGTTCGCGCCATGCACCAGGGCATGCTCGCGCCCAAAACCGGCAAACTGCTCAAACTGCTTTCCCCGGAAGACCAAAGGTCATTGGTCGACCTGATCGAGACAGTTCGGCCCGGAGGATCGAAACAGTTCAAACTGGTTGAGATGGTGACCGAACTGTGCCTGCGGCACAACAGGTCTGTCGACGAACTGCTTGGCCCGTGGCGGCAAACGGAACACAAACAGGACAACCCGCCGCAGCGGTTGCAGGGGCTGCTGCACCACCTGACCGCCTTGGTCTGGCCGGAAAGGACGGCAATGGAAAAGCGTTTTCACCGCTTCACCGAGGCCATGCTGCTACCGGACGGGGTGAGCCTGACGCCGAGCGCGTCCTTTGAGGATGAGAGTGTGGAACTGCGCCTGCGCTTTGCCGACAGCGATATGCTGCGGCGGCAATGGGAGCGGATCAGAGCGATTCTTCAGGCATAGCCGGTCAAGGCCCTGACCAATATATCATCGCCGAGCAATTGCAGAGAAACATCGTGCAGGGTCGGGACATGTGCCCGGTCGCTTTCCAGCCGAAAGCCCTCCACCAGGGGGGTGCCGCTGTCGCCGATGATGAACGGCGCATACAGCAGCACCACCTCGTCGACCAGACCTTGGCCGTAAAAGGCGCCATGTACGCGGGCGCCGCCTTCCACGAGCAGCGAGGTGATGTTGCGGCTGCCCAGCAGGCCGAGCGCGGCTGGCAGATCCACCCGTCCCGCGCCATCGACCGGAACACGGCAGACCCGTGCCCCTC
>WQUH01000025.1 GCA_009782165.1 Pseudomonadota bacterium
GTGAACGGCGAGTTGTCATAGGTGGTGTCGCGGTTCTCCACCACCAGCACCTTGGCGTCCGGGCTCAGGGTATGGGTGTGCCAGACCGCCTGCCTGACGTTGTACACCAGCCCCGGCCGCAGATCCTCGGCATGGATCCGGGTGACCGCCTCCCGCCCCTCGCCGATGAACAGGATGCAGCGCCCCGCCAGCAGGACGAACACCTCGTCGGTCTCGTTGTGGCGTTGCATCCGGGTGAGCCGTTCCGGCAGCAGGTCGGCGCTGTAGTTGAGCACCGCCACCCGCCAGCCGCCGAAATCGACCTGGGGTTGATAGCCTTCGCCGTTGTATTCTTTGATTTCGAGCAGTTCGTGGTCCATGGCGCCCTGGTCCGTTTTCGACATGGCCGATCCCGGCGATGGCCGGGCAGGCAGCCTGGTTCTATCATCCTCCCCCACCGGCCGCAAGGAAATGTTTCGGCCCCTTCCGCGCGGGCCGCGAGCCCGACAGCGGCCGGCGTCGATCGCTTGGGAATGTCAGGTTTGTATTGACGGTATCGCCCTGTTGCAGGTATACATCGGCAGTTGTCATTTCCCTGTTCTTCACTCTTTTTTCGAGGCCGAGCCATGAGTACATTTTCCCGTTTTTTCTTTGCCGCCATCCTGTTCGGCGGTCTTCTGTTGCAAGGAGGCTGCGCCCCCAAAGCGGTCGCTCCCTACCCCGGAGGAGGCTCAGGCGCCGCTGATGCCGCGGACAACAACCGCATGGGCAATATCACCGAAGAAATGGGACCGGGAAGCGGCGGCGGCGTTGAAGGGCTCGACTCGACGGGCAAAAACGGCGCCGGCAGCCTGGCCGGCGGCGCCGACACCCAAAGCGATGCCTACAAGCGCGAACACGGCCGCTGTTCGCCCGAGTTCAAGCCGATCTATTTTGATTACGATCAATCCAAGATCAAAAGCGACCAGATCCCGGCCATGGAACACAACGGCACCTACCTGCGCAACAACCCATCCGCCCGGGTGCTGATCGAGGGCAATACCGACTATCGCGGCACCAACGAATACAACCTGGCTTTGGGCGAGCGCCGCGCCATGGCGGCGAAAAAATACCTGCGCGAATTCGGCATCGCCGAAAACCGCATCCGCACCGTCAGTTACGGCGAAGAGCGGCCGCTGTTCACCGGCAACAGCGAAGACGATAACGCGCGTAACCGGCGCGATGACTTCATCCTCGAATAACCGCCCTGCGAACCGGTGGGGAGTCTCTCTCCCCACCGGTTTTCTTTTTTTCTTCAGTCCATTTCCGTTGTTACCCCACTGGCGCCTCTCCCTTTGTGGTGTCTTTTTGCTTGACATGGAAATGATTCCTACATACATACAGGAAGATCCTGCGCCGGTCTGACAACGGCGCGCCAGGGCCTGACAATGCTGTCCAAGCCAGCCCTTTCCAGTCTCCCCCCAACCGGTTGCGTCAGCGACCCAACAACCACAGCAATGGAGAAGGCGTGATGTCCTGTTCATCCTGTACCACCACCAAACTCAGCGATACCCAGCAACACATACTCCGAGCCATTGCCGACAGCCCCGAGGCCTGCGGCAGCAAGGAAGTGGCAGCGGCGACCGGCCTTGCGGCCAAACAGATCAGTTGCCAGATCACCGCCCTGAAAAACAAGGGCTACGTTTCGAGCCCTGTCCGGTGCAAATACGCAATCACTGCCCAGGGGAAAGAGGCGCTCGGATAATCTCCCGGCATGATCTTCACCACAACTCACAGGAGAAAAGCCATGACCAAAAAAAACGAAGTGTACAAATGCACCCTCTGCGGCAATATTGTTGAAGTGCTGCACGCCGGGGCGGGCGAGCTGGTCTGCTGCGGTCAGGCCATGGCCCTGATGGCCGAAAACACCGTCGATGCCGCCAAGGAAAAGCATGTGCCGGTGATCGCCAAAACAGCCGACGGCTACAAGGTGACGGTTGGTTCGGTCGCCCATCCCATGGAGGAAAAACATTGGGTGGAGTTCATCGAACTGATCGCCGACGGCAAGGTCTACCGCCAGAACCTCAACCCGGGCGATGCCCCTGAAGCCACCTTCTGCATCAAGGCAAACCAGGTCTCCGCCCGCGAGTACTGCAACCTGCACGGGCTGTGGAAAGGCTGATCCTCCATCAATTCAACCAAAAGGTCGACCCAATGAAAAAACACACCTGTATCGTCTGCGGCTACGAATATGATCCGACCAATGGAGATCCCGATGGCAGCGTTGCCCCCGGCACCGCCTTTGGCGACATTCCCGATGACTGGACCTGCCCGCTCTGCGGCGCCGGCAAGGATCAGTTCGAAGAGGCGTGAGGCCGCCCGCGGGTATGAAAACGCTGAAAGGAACCCGGACGGAATACAACATCCTGACCGCCTTTGCCGGCGAGTCTCAAGCCCGCAACCGCTATACCTTTTTTGCCAGCAAGGCGAAGAATGAAGGGTTCGTGCAGATCGCGGACATCTTTATCGAGACGGCGGAGCAGGAAAAAGAACACGCCAAGCGCCTGTTCAAATTTCTGGAAGGCGGAGAGGCGACAATAACGGCGGCGTTTCCGGCGGGCATCATCGGCGCGACCGAAGCGAACCTGATTGCTTCGGCTGCCGGCGAACGCCATGAATATACGGAAATGTATCCCTCCTTCGCACAGATTGCCGATGAAGAGGG
>WQUH01000026.1 GCA_009782165.1 Pseudomonadota bacterium
AGTCGCAGGACGCGGAATGACAGGACGGGAAACATACACAAGTCGATACCCTGCCGCCTGTTACCGCCCTCTGTCCTCCGGCTCCCGTCATGCCGCCGTTGCCCGCGCCCGCCCTTTGGCATGGAGGAGGGCGATCAGCGCCACGGCCACGGCCACGATGGCTATGCCAATGATCGGGCGAAAGCGCAGCCAGGCGATGGCGATGACCAACAGCGACCAGGCCAGCCCCAGCAGCACGCTGACCAGGCCGGTGCCGGCGCCGACGATGCTGCCGAGCAGAGGAATGACGCTGGCCAGCACGGACAGGGGCGCGGTGATCAGCACCAAGCCGATGATGACCGACAAGGCGCCGGCAGCGCGCAGAATCCAGGTCATGGTCGAGTTGGCGGTATGGGCTTCGGCATACATATCTTCCAGGCTGTGCGCGCCCATATCGACCATCCCGATGGTCTTGCCGTTCTTGGCGTGGAATTGCTCAAAGGTGTTGCCGTTGACTTTGCCGATAATGCTGACCGTACCGGGCACAATGTGCGTGAAGGCGACGCGCAGGTCGCCGATCTGCGGCGTCCCGGGCGAGGCGCCGAGCGTCACCGTGTTGCCGCTGACGTGTACCATGTTCGGCATCGCGCCCGAGGGGTTTGGTGCGGATGAGGCCGGGAGCGCCAATCGCTTTTGCACATTGGCAATCGCCTCCGCCGACAAGTTCACCGGCAACGGCGTCGCGCCGCTCATGGCGCCGATCATGAAATCCGGCAGACGATAGGCGCCGAAGCTGACGTTTGCCGCCTGGGCCTTGAAATTCTCGAGGTTGATCAGGACGGTGTTCGCCCTGTTCCTGACCGCGTCGGGATCTTTAAAGTTGGACGAATTGACCGGGGCCTTCGCCCACTCCTGCGCGTAGGTATAGGTGGTCACCTGCTCTTCGCCGCCGCCGAGTTTCTTTTTTGTTTCCGTTTTTGCATGCTCCACCCACTGGTAATACTCCACCGTGCGCTCCAGGCGGATGGCGTTCAGCGAAAGCCCGAAGACGGGATCGGCGAGAATATCCTTGGTTTCAGCGGCAGCGGTGGCATGGACGAGTTGCCCGTTTTTCCCGGCATCCACCGTGCTGACGTCCCCCAACTCCTGGGTTACGGCCTGCCCCTCGCGCAGGGCAACCTCGGTGGCGACGAAATTTCCTTCATTCCACCACAGCAGAATGGTGCCGGCGATGATCAGGATGAAACCGAGACCGATACCGGCAACCGACTTCCCCAACCGACTTCCCCAACCGACCGACTGTGTTTCCGTGTATGCCATGATCTCCCCTCCTTGAATGCATGGTGGTGTGCAGAACGTTCCGCGACAGAAGCAGGACCATGGCATGTGGTGGTTATCCGAACATCCATATCTCCGAAGGAGAAAACATGGTCCGCAAGAAATCTATCGTTCCGTTGAGGGAAGTAAAAGACCTTTTAAGCGAAGACAGGGATTTTTTGAAAAAATTGTGTAAACAAAAAAAGCACTCGGCAATTTCTGCCAAGTGCTTGATATCTGTGGCGGAGCCGACGAGACTCGAACTCGCGACCTCCGGCGTGACAGGCCGGCGTTCTAACCAACTGAACTACGACTCCGATGTTTGGTATGGTGGGCGAAACAGGGATCGAACCTGTGACCCTCGGCTTGTAAGGCCGATGCTCTCCCAGCTGAGCTATTCGCCCCCAACAAAAAGGTGACGGTCTATTTAGCAGGTGGGCCCTTGCCAGTCAAGCAAAAACAGAACCGGACCGGGGCGATGCGCAATTTCTCCCCTGCCCTCGGCCCCAAGCCCACCTCCCGCGTTTCAATGCGTCGGAGTGTTGTGGGCCGAGATGGTGAAATCGCTGAAAATCGAATCCAACGGCACGTCCTTGAACAGGTGGTCCCTTTCTTTCAGAATCAGGGCGCGTTGCAGCACCTCGTCGACATCGTCCACCAGATCGATGGTCAGGCTGCCGCGGATCTTCTGGGGCACGTCCCGGAGGTTGCATTCATTCTCTTTGGGGATCAGAACGTGCGTGATATTGCCGCGTTTGGCCGCCAGCAGCTTTTCCGTCAAGCCGCCGATCGGCAAGACCCGCCCCCGGAGGGTGATTTCGCCGGTCATGGCCAGGGTGCGGGCCACCGGCAGCTTGAGGATGGCCGAGACAATGGCGGTGGCGATGGTGATGCCCGCCGATGGCCCGTCTTTGGGGATGGCCCCCTCGGGCACGTGGACATGGATGTCGATCTTCTGATAAAAGTCGGGCGCCAGACCCAGGCGCATGGCCCGCGAGCGCACGTACGACAGGGCCGCCTGGGCCGACTCCTGCATGACGTCGCCGAGCTTGCCGGTGATGGTCAGTTTGCCGGAGCCGGGCATGATGGTCGCCTCGATCTGCAACAATTCGCCGCCCACCTCGGTCCAGGCCATGCCCGTGGCCAGACCGATCTCGTCGCGTTCCTCGGCCAGACCGAACCGGTATTTGGCCACTCCGAGGTGCCGTTCGACCGCCTGGGGCGAGATGCGGTATTTCCTGCGCGGTTCCTTGTTCTTGAGCCGTTCCCGTGCCACCTTGCGGCAGATGGAGGCAATGGTCCGCTCCAGGCCGCGCACTCCGGCCTCGCGGGTGTAGCGGCGGATGATCTCCAGAATGGCCTTGTCGTTCAGGGTGATTTCATCGTTCTTAAACCCGTTGGCCTCCAGTTGCTTCGGTAAGAGAAAGTCGGCGGCGATCTTGAGTTTTTCCTCTTCGGTATACCCGTTGAGCTGGATGATCTCCATGCGGTCCTGCAAAGGAACCGGGATGCCGTGCAGATGGTTGGCCGTGGTAATAAAAAAGACCTCGGACAGGTCGTAATCGACATCGAGATAGTGATCGTTGAAGGCGAAATTCTGCTCCGGATCCAGAACTTCGAGCAGCGCCGCCGAAGGATCGCCCCGGAAATCGACGCTCATCTTGTCGACCTCGTCCAGGCAGAACACCGGGTTGACCACACCCGCCTTCTGCATGGACAGGATGATCTTGCCCGGCATGGCCCCGATATAGGTGCGCCGGTGGCCCCGGATTTCGGCCTCATCGCGCACCCCGCCCAGCGACAGGCGCACAAATTCCCGGCCCATGGCCCGGGCGATGGACCGGCAGACCGAGGTCTTGCCCACGCCCGGCGGCCCCACCAGACAGAGGATCGGGCCGCGGATCTTCTTGACCTGGGCCTGCACGGCCAGATACTCGAGGATGCGTTCCTTGGGTTTTTCCAGGCCGTAATGGTCTTCGTCGAGCACGCGCTCCGCCCGTTCGATGTCGATGGTCGAGCGGGTTTTCTTCTTCCACGGCAGGCTGAGGATGGCGTCGATATAGTTGCGCACCACCGTGGTTTCGGCCGACATCGGCGGCATCTGCCGCAGCTTCTTGAACTCTTTCTGTACCTTCTCCTTGACCGCCTTGGGCAGGCGTTTTTTATCGATCTCCCCCTGCAGCTCGGTCAGCTCATCGCCCCCGCCCTCGCCCTGGCCCATCTCATCCTGGATGGCGCGCATCTTTTCGGAGAGATAGTAGTTGCGCTGGGTGACGTTCATCTTCTTCTTGACCTTGGCGTGGATGTCCCTCTCCATCTCGGACAACTCCATTTCCCGATGCAGGATCTCCAGCACCTTGGCAATGCGCTGCGGCAGGCTGACCAGTTCGAGAACCGATTGCTTCTCGTCGGTCTTCAGTTGGATATGGGAGGACATCAGATCGACCATCCGGGAAGCGTCATCCAGGGAGGTGATCGACTTCAACACCTCGTGCGGCAGCTTCTTGTTCATCTGGGTGTACTGATCGAAGGCCTTGCGCAATTCGCGGAGATAGGCAGGCACATCCCCCCGGTCGACATCGACATCCGGGGCGTCGACCAGACGGACCGAATAGTACCCGTCCTGGCGGTCGCCCCCCTCGAAGGCGCCGACGATGATCGCCCGCCGCTTGCCTTCCACCAGGGCCTTGATGGTGCCGTCGGGCAAACGCAGGAGTTGCATCACCGAGGCCAGGGTGCCGAGGGCATAGAGATGCTTCTGTTCAGGATCGTCCACCCGCGCATCCCTCTGGGTGACCAGAAAAATCAGCGAGCGCTGCTCCATGGCCGCCTCGAGCGCCTGGATCGATCGTTTTCTTCCCACCACCAGCGGCGCCACCATCCCAGGGAAGAGGACAATGTCCCGCAGCGGCATCAACGGATAGGTTTCGGCAGGCAGTTCAGTCATCGGCGGCATCAGGCAATCTTTTTGGTTTCAGCATGATCGTAGAGAATAACCGGATATTCTCCCTGGGTGACGACCTGCTCGTTGATCACGCATTCGGTGGCAAACACGTCGGAAGGCAATTCGTACATGACATCGAGCATGCACTCCTCCAGCACCGAACGCAAACCGCGGGCCCCGGACTTGCGGGCCAGCGCCTTCTGGGCGACGGCCTTGTAGGCCCCCTCGGTGAAGCGCAGGGTGATGCCCTCGTAGGCGAACAGTTTCTGATACTGTTTGCTGAGCGCGTTTTTGGGCTCTTTGAGGATGCGGATCAGGTCGTCTTCCGTCAGCTCCTCCATGGTGGCGATCACCGGCAGGCGGCCGACCAGTTCCGGGATCAGGCCGAACTTGAGCAGATCCTCCGGCTGAATCGCGGCCAGCACTTCGCCGACCGGCCGGTCCTTCTGGCTGACCACCTTGGCGCCGAAGCCGATGGCCTGGGTGCCGGTGCGCCGTTTGATTACCCCGTCGAGGCCGACAAAGGCGCCGCCGACAATGAACAGAATATTGGTGGTATCGATGCGGATCAGTTCCTGCTGGGGGTGCTTGCGCCCGCCCTTGGGGGGCACGGAGGCCATGGTGCCCTCGATGATTTTCAGCAGGGCCTGCTGCACGCCTTCGCCGGAGACATCGCGGGTCAGGGAGGCCGAGTCGGATTTGCGGGCGATCTTGTCGATCTCGTCGATGTAGATGATGCCGCGCTGGGCCTTTTCGATGTCGTAGTCGGCGGCTTGCAGCAGGCTGACCAGAATGTTCTCCACATCTTCGCCGACATAGCCGGCCTCGGTCAGGGTGGTGGCGTCGGCGATGGTGAAGGGCACATGGAGCAGGCGGGCCAGGGTCTGGGCCACCAGGGTCTTGCCGCTGCCGGTCGGGCCGATCAGGATGATGTTGGATTTCTGCAGTTCGACCTCGTCGTTGTCGACCGGGCCGCCATCGATCCGCTTGTAGTGGTTGTGGACCGCCACCGACAGGATGCGCTTGGCATGCTCCTGGCCGATCACATACTGGTCGAGATAGGCTTTGATCTCTTTCGGCTTGAGCGCCCCCCGCCGGCCGAGTTCGGGTTGATCCCCCTCCCCGTCCGGGGCCTCGGTCATGATCTCGTTGCACAGGGTGATGCACTCGTCGCAGATATAGACATCGGGCCCGGCGATCAGCTTGCCGACCTCCCCCTGTTCTTTGCCGCAAAAGGAACACCTGTGCGGCAGGTCCGGGTTGTCATGGAAATCGTTGCTCACGACTGTTTCTCCGCAGCCAGTTCCTCGCGGCTGGTCAAGACCTTGTCGATGATGCCGTACTGGCAGGCATCGGCGGCGTTCATGAAATTGTCGCGCTCGGTGTCGGCCTGGATCTTCTTCATCGGCCTGCCGGTGTGCCTGGCCAGAATGGTGTTCAGATCGTGCCGCATCCGCAGGATTTCACGGGCGTGGATGTCGATGTCCGTGGCCTGGCCCTGGTAGCCGCCCATGGGCTGGTGGATCATGATCCGCGCATTGGGCAGGGCAAACCGTTTGCCGGCGGCGCCGCTGGCAAGCAGCAGCGCGCCCATGGAGGCCGCCTGGCCCAGACAGAGGGTGGCCACGTCGCAGCGGATGTACTGCATGGTGTCGTAGATGGCCATGCCGGCGGTTACCGAACCGCCGGGGGAATTGATGTAAAAGGTGATGTCCTTGTCCGGATCCTCGGCCTCCAGAAACAGCAACTGGGCCACGATCAGGCTGGCCACGTCGTCGTTGACCTGACTGCCGAGAAAAACGATCCGCTCCTTGAGCAGCCGGGAATAAATGTCGTAGGCCCGTTCGCCGCGCGGACTCTGTTCAACAACCATGGGAACCAGATTCATACTCTCCACTCCAGAACGTGAAATTCCCGCCGCCGTGTGCGGCGGCAGGGCCGGATCAGGCCGGGGTTTGCCCGTCGGCCTCGGCGGCATCAGTGGCCTCGGCGGGCGCGACTTCGGTGATCTTGGCCTGTTCGCGCAAAAAGTTGAGCACCTTTTCGTTGTGCAGCTCATTGATGAACGGTAACACCTCTTCCCGCCGCTGGAAGTATTTTTTCACCTCGTCGACGGTCATGCGGTACTGTTCGGCGATGCGCTGATAGCCGCGCTGGATGTCCTCGTCCGCCACCTTGATTTCCTCGACCTCGGCGATCTTCTTGAGCAGAAAGTCGCCCTTGACCCGCCTGACCGCGATTTCCCGGTTCTTCTCCACCAGCTCGTCCAGCTTGACGCCGGCCGACTCGAACGACAGGCCGCTCCGCTTCAGGTTTTCCTCGGCCTGTTTGAGCATCTCCTGGATCTCGTAGTTGACCAGCCGCTGCGGCACCTCAAACGGGTTGTTTTCGATCAGCTTGTGCATGATCTTGTCGTCGAGATCGCCCTGGAGCGAGTCTTCTCTGGCCTGGCGCAACCGCTGGCGAATGTCTTCCCGCAGTTCGGCCAGGGTGTTCAACTCCGGCTTGATGTCCTTGGCGAACTCATCGTCCAGCTCCGGTTGGATCCGCACCTTGACATCCTTGATATCCACCTTGAACTCCACGTTTTTTCCGGCCAGCACCGGGTTGGGGTAATCGGCCGGGAAGGTGATCTCGTAGAGGGTCTTGTCGCCTTTCTTCATCCCCAGCAGCTTGTCCTCGAAATCCTTGCCGAGCCGGTGCATCCCCATGTCGACGTTGAAGTTTTCGTTGTGGACCTCCTTCATGGCCTTGCCGTTGTGAAAGCCCTGGAAATCGACCACCGCCACATCGTCCATGGCAATGCCATGGCCGTCCTCGGCGGTCTGCAACACCGCCTGATGCCGTCGCAACAGGGCGATCTCCTTGTCGATCTCCTCCTCCTGCACCACGACCATGGTTTTTTCCACTTCCAGCCCCTTGTACTCCTTGAGCTCGATCTGGGGCTTGACATCGACCATGGCCACGTACACGAAGGCGCCGTCTTCTTTGAACTCGTGTTCCGCGATCTCGGGATGCACCACCGGATCGAGCGCCTCCTTCTCAACCGCGTCGAAATAGGTCTCCTGAATCAGTTTCTCGGCAACCTCGCCCCGCACCTGGTCCTTGAAGTTGTTCTCAAGCACGCTCTGCGGAATCTTGCCGCGCCGGAATCCCCTCAGCTTGACATCCTTGTTGATCTTGGCATAGGCCTTGGCAAGCGCCGGCTCCACGGTTTCCCGGGGCAGAGTGATGGTCAGTTTTCTTGTCAATTCAGAGACTTGTTCAACGGCGATATCCATGGACGGCGATTCCTCGTGTTCGGTTGACCGGGGCTGCGAAGCCGGCGGCGTTGGCTCGGTATCAGCCCGCCCCGCGGGGCGCGCTGTGTCTGGTTGCGATGCTGCTGGTGCGAGAGGGGGGACTCGAACCCCCATGGGCTGGCCCGCTGGATCCTAAATCCAGTGCGTCTACCAATTTCACCACTCTCGCTTGACGTCAAATTTTCTTTAATAACCAAATTAACCTCTCCCGTCAAGGCATCCATGGGG
>WQUH01000027.1 GCA_009782165.1 Pseudomonadota bacterium
GGTTACGGCCTGGCGCCGGGATGTCCGCCGCATGCGCCATCTCCGGCGGATTTCCGCGCCCGGCTTGCTGAATATCGTCTGGTTGTGGTGTTCAAAATCGACGCCCCGGTCGCGGAACTGTTGAACGAAGAACAACGGCGGCGCCTTGCCCGGACTGTACACCGGATCGCCGCCGGTCTGGAACAGGCCGCCCCAGCCCTTGGTTTTGCCAGGGCAGCCGGCATGGCTGCCGGTTCCTGCAAGGAACTGTTCTGCGCCGATGCGGCGGCCTGCGCGGTGCTGGACGGTTCCGGCCCCTGCCGCTGCCCGGACCTGGCCCGGCCTTCGCTTTCAGCCGTGGGCATCGACTTCGCGGCGCTGGCCGCCTTAGCGGGTTGGTCTTTTGCCAGAATCGGTTCCGAGACGGAGACGAGCGACCCGCCGGCCATGGGCCTGATGGCCGGACTGGTGCTGCTGGCGTAAGATGTGGCGGGGGTTTTAGCCCAAGAATCGTCACAGCAATGCGTATCCGCTGTAAACGGCATTGCCCATGCCGCTGTCAGTTTTTTCCGCCAGCGGCAGCGGACCTTGTGTCCGAGCACTCTTCTTCGACCAGCATCGCCTCCCACATTTCCTGATAATACAGGCAGGTGCCGGGGTTCCAGGCGCTGGCCGAGGTGTGGCTGTAGTTTTCCACCACCGGCCAGCGGGAAAACGGCGCCAGGGCCTCGGCAAAGGAAGCCGCCTCGACCGTCTGCTCCCGGCTTTTCCGCAGGGCGCCATTGGGCCCCTCAATATACCAAACCCGGTAGCGCGGCATACAGGCTATCCTCCGTAATGCAAAGGGCGGGAAAAGGCTTAAGCCTCATTCCCGCCCGTCGTCAAGCAGCACCGGACGTTTAGTGGGTGCCCGGCGGCAACAGGAATTTACTGATCAAAAAGAGAACCACCAACAGGCCGATGCCCAAGCCGATGCTCCAGCGGATCAGGGCCATTTCGGTTTCGTCCAGCGGCTCATACTCCATCTTCTGGACTTCCTCGTGAAATTTCACATCTTCTTTCGTTTCCATGAACGTGTCTCCTCAGGAAAAAATCGGCGCTTAACCCGCGACCATCGGCGGTGGTGTCATGCCATGGAAAAAGGCCCAGGAAATGAACAGACCGACCCAGATAATGAAGCCGAAGAGGCAAACGACATAGACAATGGCCAGGCGGCCGATACCCTCTTCAAGCAGTTTGCGGAAATTCGAGATCATGCCGATGGTGAAGAAGGTCAACAGGAAAAAGATGACCCTGAAGCCGTTGATGGCGCCGGCCAGACTGGCGCCATGGGTTGCCAATGCCTTTGACCTGGCCGGGTCGTCCGAGGGCAGGCAGATAAACAACAAAATCAGGAAGGTGGCCAGATAGCCGAGCACGAAACGGGGGAAACGCGCCCAGACATCAGCCCAGCCCATGGTGCGCGAGCCGCCGGTTTTATCGAACTTGGCGCTCCAGACATAGGCCAGCACCAGCGCCCAGACGCCGATGAAGATGTCGATAAAAATCTTCACCGTGGTCGTGACCATGACCACCCATTTCGGCTCCCACTTCACGCCCATCTCCGCCGCCGCTTTGGCGAGAATCAGCGATTCGGTGATCTGGCCGCTGGCAATGGCGCCGCCGTCGGATTTGACGGCCAGGCCCATCCAGCCGCCGGCCACCATCGGTTCGGTGTACAGGAAATGCTGGGCAACAAAGGGCAGAATCAGCATTTCGATGCAGGTGAAGATGACAACCAGAGACGACACCATGATCGGCACAATCGGGCGGGCGCGGATTGCCGCTCCCGTGGCGATCGAGGCCGATACGCCGCAGATGGAGATGCCGGAGGCCAGCGGCGCCGCCCATTCCTTGGAAAACTTGAAGTATTTGCGGGCAACGTAGTAGACGACCGCCCAGTACAGCAGATAGGCTTCGACAATGGCGCACAGGCCCCGGAAGATGATATGGCCGGCAAATCCGGAGGCTTCGGCGGCCTTGACGCCGAGTTCCGCGCCCATGATGACGATGGCGATTTTGACGAACAGTTCCGGGCGGCAGGCATCGCGCAGGCTGTCGGCCAGGCCGGGGGCGAGGTTGCTGATCAGGATGCCGGCGAGAAGCGCCACAATCAGGCCCGCCTCGGTGGAAAGGCCCAGCGATTTACTGATGCCCAACTTGGCAAGTTCGGTGGGGGCGGCGGCGATATAGGCGTTGGCGCCAAGGGTGTAGCAGATGAAGGCGATGAACAGGACAATCGTAAACGATACCGCGAACTTGCCAACGTTGCCGCCCATGAGTTTGACGCCCAGCGACAGCACAGCCGTCAGCGCCGCCCAAGTCACCAAAGCCGCGGTCCAGCCGGGGATCAGCCCCTTGGCGGCGGACGACCAGGCTTTCAGCGGGTCGCTGACCCACATGCCGGTCTTGACCACCCAGCCGAGCAGATCGATGTCGGCCATTCTGAACAGGGCCAATAGGAAGATGAAACTTCCTATCATAAGAGCGACTTTGTCTTCTGTGAATACCCCTTTGTTGGATGCCATACCGACCTCTTTTGTTAGAAGATATGTGTTTGCCGACCGGCGCCTCTGGTTTATTTATTCCGGGGCCGTAGTTCTGTCAATCATAAAGAAGACTGTACGAATTCATTCAATTTCCAAAAGATGAAGT
>WQUH01000028.1 GCA_009782165.1 Pseudomonadota bacterium
GACCAGCGGCTGAGCGCGGCCCCGGACCTTGGCCGCCTGAACCAGGAGTTCCTCACCTGGATGCAGCAGGCGACGGCGAAAATCCCGGCTCGAAAAATCCGCCCGCAGTCCACCCGGCAGCAGCGGATCGTCCGGCCTGCTCAGTTCCAGCCCCTCCGGCCCGAAGCGGAGCAGGAGCATCGCGGCCTCGGGACGGTCGACCAGCGGGATGGCCAGCGCGGCGGCCAGTTGCAGGTGTTCATCCTCGGCGCGATGCGGGCCGGCAAGCAGGGCTAAGGGAAAAGGGGGAGCGGTCAACGGGGTGAGCGGAGAAGATGATGAATGGTTGTCGATTGCCTTTTGCGTACCCACACTGTATCATATATCGGTAATGAAAAGCAAAATCTATGTCAGCACCTCCCTGACCCTTCATCCGGACGCCATCGCTTGCAGAAGCGCCCCTGACGGGCCAACGATGCAAGCTGATATCCCGGACAGCCCCGGACGAACCGATGAGCAGTGGTGAAACAAAAATAGTAGCTGTTATTCCAGCGCGTTATCAGTCAAACCGTTTTGAGGGCAAACCGCTGGCCCTGATCCAGGGCAAACCCATGATCCAGCATGTGGTCGAGCGGGCCCGGCGGGTGCCCCTGCTCTCCCGGGTGGTGGTGGCCACGGACGACGAACGGATCGCCAGGGCGGTGGAAGGGTTCGGCGGCGCATGGGTGATGACCCGGCGCGACCATGCCACCGGCACCGACCGGCTGGCAGAGGCGGCGCAGCTCCTCGGTCTGGCCGACCAGGATGTGATTGTCAATATCCAGGGCGATCAGCCGCTGTTTCCGCCGGCAATCGTCGAACAGGTGGCCGGCCCGCTGATCGCCGACCCGTCCCTGCCGATGGCCACGCTGATCTACCGGATCGTCCGGCCCGAGGAGATCACCGATCCCAACCATGTCAAGACCGTGTTCGACTGCCACGGCAACGCCCTCTACTTTTCGCGCTCGCCGATCCCCTTTCAGCGCGACCCGCAGGAACCGCAGCAGCCGACCTATTACAAACACCTGGGTTTTTATGCCTACCGCAAAGGGTTTCTGCTCGCCTTTGTCGGACTGCCCGAGGGCCAGTGGGAGCGGTTTGAAAAGCTGGAGCAGTTGCGCGCCCTGGAGTTCGGCTATACGATCCGGGTGGTGCTGACCGACCACGATTCGGTGGAGGTCGACACGCCCAAAGATCTGCTGCGGGTGGAACAGTTGCTTCAGGCGCAGGCGGGTTAGCCGCCCGCGGCAAGGAGCCTGCTTTTTTCTTTTTCCGTGGAGCAAGCGGTGATGGCTGGGCAGCAACAGTTCAAAAACCACCTGCAATTCCTGACCTCGGAAGGATTCTCCATCCTCGATGTCCTGCCGGAGGCGACGCTGGAGGAAAAGGTCACCTCCATTGTCCTCGGCAGCACCGCGAGCGGATTGCCCCCGTTTATCGCCTCTCTTTTTACCAAGCTGCAACAGAGGATCGAAGGACTCGACACCAACTCGGTCCGGGTGGTGGTGTTTGGCGGCGGCACCGGACTGTCCAATATCGTGGGCGGCGATTCCCGCCGGCTGGGATGGGCGCGGCATCCCTTCGGCGGCTTGAAGGAAATTTTCCCCAGGGTCAGCTCGGTGGTGTGCGTCACCGACGACGGCGGTTCCACCGGCGAGTTGCTGAAAGATGTGCCGCTGATCGCCCTGGGCGATATCCGCCATGTGCTCGTATCCTCGATCCGCCGGGAAAACCTGGTCCGGGCCTATGACCTGGACCGTGCGGGCGCCCTCCGCTGCGCCGCCGCCCTCTACGCGGTGTTCAACTATCGGTTCATCTCGCCGCCCGCCTCGGCGGACGAGTTGCTCCGCGACACCGGCGCGGTGCTGGCCGACCTGCCCGATCCTCTCCTGGCCTATCTCAGGGAGCTGACCGGGCTGCTCACCCGCGACCCCCGGCTCGTCCCGACCCTGTACCGCCCCCAATGCCTGGGCAACCTGCTCCTGGCGGCCGCCATCTACCGCCAGTTGGACCCCGCATCGACCCCCACCGAACTGCTGGACTCGCACCAGGCGGTCCGGACGGCGACCATCCGCGGTCTGGACGAGATCTCGACCTGCCTCGGGGTACAGCAGCATGCGGTGCTGCCCTGCACCACCACCCTGTCCCAGTTGCAGATGCTCTACGACAACGGCGTGCTGGTCACCAGCGAATACAAGTCGGGCAAGGCCCGGCGCGGCTATCCGGTCGACAGGGTGCTGGTCGAATTCAGCCGCGCCCCCGTTCCGCAGCCGGAGGTGGTCCAGTTGGTGCGGCAGGCGGATATTATTTTATTTGCTCCGGGCAGTCTGTACACCTCGATCATTCCCATCCTCCAGGTTCCCGGTCTGGCGGAGACCATCCGCGCCAACACCACCGCCCTCAAGGTGCTGATCGCCAATATCTGGGTGCAGAAGGGGGAAACCGACGCCACCCACGATGCGCCGGACCGGAAATTCTACGTCTCCGATCTGATCCGGGCCTATCACCGCAATATCCCCGACGGGGTGCACGACCTCTTTTCCCATGTGATCGCCCTCGACATGAGCGATATTCCCGGCTCGATCCTCCAGCGGTATGCCCTGGAAGACAAGGAGCCGATCTATATCGACCGCAACCGGGTGCGGGCCCTGGGGTTCGGGCTGGTGGAGGCCAGGATCTTCAACAACGATCTGCTGCGGCAGCGGGGAGCGATCCAGCACGATGCCGATACCCTGGCGCGGGCCGTCAAGGGGTTGTGGGCCCTGCGGCAGGCCGGTTATCTCCGCCAGCCCGAGCGCAAGGAGGCCCTGCCGGCCGCCGATTTTGTCCTGCCGCGCGAATATGGGACGCGGCCGGCCCCTTGCCAGCGCTACGAAAAGATCAACGACGCGCTGCATTCCCTCAGCGCCGAGGTGCTCGCCGCCGGTTCCCTGACCACGGTCGAGATGACGGAAATGGAAAGGCGATGGCTCCTGGACCGGATGGTGGAAATCATTTTCCGGCATCCCGACATCTCGCTGGAGCACCTGCGGTTCATCCGCGGCATCACCCTGGTGGAGCCGGAATCGTGGAAGCGGTGCCAGCAGTGGGACAACGTCTACTCGTTTTACGATCCCCTCGACCAGCGGATCAAGATCCGTCAGGATCAGGCGGACAACCTCAATCGTTTCGAGATGGTGTTCCTGGTGGCTCTGGGGCAATCGCTCTTGGGGAACTATGCCCAGGAGAAGTGGATGGAGGATCTGGTCTGCGGCGACGAGGTGGTGGGCCGGACGTTTCGGCTGCGCGTCAGGGATCAGGATCAGTTGGCCTGTTTCCTCACCCCCGACGATCTCGACATCTACCTGCGGTTGTCCCGGATGCACAGGCTACAGCCGGCCGGGCGCATTTATACACGGGTGATCAACCCCGGCGAGGGGTTTACCCCGCCCGGCCTCTTTTTTGGCCTTTTTTACGCCTGGTATCTGGACAACCGTTTCGCGGCCAATATAGAGTATAAGATGTCCATCATGCGGACCACCTTCTCCGACCTGATTCCCGAGCAGGTCAAGATTGTCGGCCGGAGACGCCGGACAATCGATTTTTTTCGGGAACGGGTCTTCCGTCAACGCGCTCTCACATTTCCAGGAGCAGCCGGGTGAACCAATCCATTCTCATTGCGACCTGCTGTCTGCTGACAGCCTACACCGTCTACACGATCATCCGCCGGGCCGACCGGCCGCAGCCCGGCCGCCAGGCCGGTTGCGGCGCCGTCGCCGCCGCGATGGTTCAGTCCTCGGCCGAGGGCGGCCTGCCTGGAGGATCGCGGGCCGAAGCGGCCCCGGCGATCCATCCGCTCTTGCAGCGGCTTGCCACCGAGTGGCCGCATGTCTTCGACGTTATCGTCGACCCGGTGTTCATCATCGACAGCAATCAGAGGATCGTCACGGGCAACCATGCCGCCGTCCAGCAACTGCGCCCGGCCGATGGCCCGCCCCTCGAAGGGCAGCTCTGTTATCGGCTTCTTGCCGACCGCGAGCAGTGCTGCCCTGGCTGTCCGGAACGGACAGCCCTCCTGAAGAAAAAACCCCATCGTCAGGAAATCAGCCATCGGGATCCGCGGCGGACCTTCTCGGTCAGTTGCTCGCCCCTGTTCGAGGGGGAGCGCGTGGTCGGCTGCGTGTCTTCCCTCAAGGACATCAGCCACCAGCGCAACCTGGAACGGCGGCTGCTCCATGCCCACAAGCTGGAATCCATCGCCACCCTGGCCGGGGGAATCGCCCACGACTTCAACAATATTCTCGGGGCGATCCTCGGCAACTCCGATCTGCTGCTCTATCGCCTTCAGGAAGAAAAAAAACGGAAGGCGGCGTACGGACCGGCCCTGACCCTGGGCGAGATCACCGACCACCTGCGCTCGATCAAGCGGGCCGGGACCAGAGCCAAGGATCTGGTCGGCCAGATCCTGGCCTTCAGCCGCCAGGCGGACAATCAACGGATCGACCTGTCGATCGCCCCGGTGGTCAGGGACTCCTGCCGGCTGCTGCGTTCCTCTCTGCCGGCCACCATCGAATTAAAGGTTGCCGTACCTGAAGAGATCGGTATGATTCATGCTGATCCCGGTCAGATCCAGCAGGTGATGATGCATGTCTGCACCAACGCGGCCCAGGCGCTTGCCAACGCGACCGGCAGGATCGAGATTTCCCTGCGCGAGGTGAAGATCGACAAGACCGAACAGCTCCGCTACCACGATCTCGCGCCGGGACGCTATGTGGCGCTGACCGTCGCCGATACCGGCCGGGGCATGTCGCCGGAAACGCTCGAGCGCATCTTCGATCCCTTTTTCACCACCAGGGAGGTGGGACAGGGCTCCGGCATGGGCCTGGCGGTGCTGCACGGCATTATCATGGCCCATGAGGGGGCGATCGATGTCGTCTCCGCCGTGGGCAAGGGAACGGTTTTCACCGTGTACTTCCCGCGCGTCCCCGATGGCACGGACGACGAGGACCAGCAGGAAAACGGCATCCCGCACGGGACAGGCACGATCCTGTTTGTGGACGACGAAGAGGATATCCTGACCATGCGCGCCCGCATGCTGTCCCTGCTGGGATACCGGGTGCTGCCCGTGGCCGATCCCGAGCAGGCGCTGGAGGCGCTCGGCAAGGAACGGATCGATCTGCTGATCACCGATCAGACCATGCCGAAGATGACCGGCCTGCAGTTGGCGGCCCGGGCCCGTGCGCTGCTGCCGGATTTGCCCGTCATCCTCTGCTCGGGGTACAGCGAGGTCTTGACCATGGAAAAGGTCCAACAGAATATAGTGTGCCGGTTTCTGGCCAAGTCGGCGGACATGCGGCTGCTGGCGCTGACGGTCCGTGAAATTCTGCTCGACCGGAACGAGGGGGAACGATGAAAATTCTGGTTATTGACGACGACGATCAGATGCGCAAACTCCTGCGTCAGGTGATGGAGTGGGCCAACTACGAGGTGATCGAGGCCAGCAACGGGAGGGAGGGGGTGCAGCAGTGCCGCAGGCAGCCGCCCGATCTGGTGATTACCGACCTGATCATGCCCGAGCAGGAGGGGCTGGAAACCATCGCCCTGTTCAAAAAGGACTATCCGCAGCTCAAGATCATCGCCATCTCCGGGGGAGGCCGCATCGGTCCCGAGGCCTACCTGCCGGCGGCCCAGGAGTTGGGGGCGGACAAGGTGTTCAGCAAACCGTTCGATGTCCGCGAGCTTGCCGAAGCGGTGAAGGAGTTGCTCAGCCATGAAAAATGATCGTATTCACGCCCTGGTTGTCGACAACAGTCCGGTCATCCGCCGGTTGCTGGAATATGTCCTGGAGGCCGAAGGCTGCTCCGTGCGGTCGGCGGAGAACGGGTTGGAAGCCTTGGACCGCATGGCCGAGCAGCGCCCCGACATCCTCTTCACCGACCTGATCATGCCTGAGATCGACGGCGAGAAACTCAGCTATATCGTGCGGAACACCCATGAACTCAAGGATGTTTTTCTGGTGATCCTGTCCGGCGTCGCCCTGGAGGATGACAGCATCATCAGGCGGATCAAGGCCGACGCCTGCATCGCCAAGGGGCCGCCAACCGCCATGAAGGCGCACATCCGGGCCGCCCTGGCGCGCTACCGCGCCAACCAGCGGGGCGAGGAAATCATGCGGGGAATGGAGGGGCTCTATCCGCGCGAGGTCACCAGCGAACTGCTGCTCAGCAAACGGCACCGCGAGGTGGTCCTGGCCCGGATGAGCGAAGGCGTGGTCGAGCTCAACCACGAGGGACGGGTCATCATGGCCAACGATGCCGCCATTGCCCTGTTCGGTGAGCCTGAGGCCAGGATCCTGGGCCGCCATCTCGCCACCCTGGTGCCGCAGCCGGCCGGCGACCGCATTGTGGCCTGGATGGAACAGATCGGCCCGCAGGCCGGCGGCCTGGAGCCGCTGTCGTTTCCCTACGACGATCCGGTCCGGATGGGAGATCGCCAGGTGACCTACAATCTGGTGCCGGTGATGGAGGAGACAACCTTTTTCATCATCGGCATTCTGCAGGATGTCACCCGCCGCAAGCGGATGGAACAGCGCCAGCATCAACTGGAAAAGGAGCTGCAACGGGTCCGCAAGCTGGAGGCCATGGCGGTGATGGCCAGCGGCATTTCGCATGATTTCAACAACCTGATGACCATTGTCAGCGGCAACGTCGAAATGGCCCACTATGTCAGCCGGGACGAAAACGTGCAACACCTGCTGAACGAGGCCAGCAAGGCGATCGGTCTGACCACGCAACTGATCCGCCAGTTCACCACCTTCTCCGACAACTATCTGCCGCAGAAATCGCAGGTGCGGTTGTGCGACCTGATCGGCTCGGTGCTGGAGCAGGATCTGGCCGACACCGGCATCGAATTCCAGGTGGCGTGCAACAACGAGGACATGGCAATTCCCATCGATCCCATCCTGGTCAGCCAGGTGTTCAACAACCTGACCAGCAACTCCGTTGCCGCCATGAACGGGACCGGCCGGATCGAGGTGGCGATCGACCGGGTCGACGGCAACGAGGAGGCAACGGCAACCAGTCATCCCGTGCCGGCCGGCGAACTGGTGCGGATCGTGTTTGCCGATACCGGGCCCGGTGTCGATCCAGCCATGCTCGACCAGGTCTTTGACCCCTACTTTTCGACCAAACAGAAGGGAACCCAGAAGGGAATGGGCCTGGGCCTGACCATTGCCCATGCCATCATCAAGAAGCATGGCGGCGCAATCTGGATCGAGACCCCTCCCGGCGGCGGCTGCGCGGTCAGGATGTATCTGCCGTCGCAAACGGCCGCGGTGGACGATGCCCGGTATCATAGCCGAAAAGGGGCCGGCAAGCGGATTCTGGTCATGGACGGCGAGGAGGTCATGCGGCTGATCGACCAACGGATGTTCGAACAGTTCGGCTGTTCCGTCACCCTGGCGGGCAGCGGCGCGGAGGCGGTCGAGTTGTACCGCCGGCAGATGGCCGGGGGCGGGCGGTTCGATCTGACCCTGCTGGATCTGTCGGCGGATGGCGACCCGGCCAAATCGGCAAGCGCCCGCGAGATCATGGCGATGGATCCCAAGGCCGCGCTGGTGGCGGTCTGCGACAGCGCCACCGGCGAGGTCATCCGCCGGTCCGGCGTCCGCCATTTCGCCGCCGCCGTGCCCAGACCCCTGTCCATCGACGCGGTCAAGGAACTGGTGGATCGTTTTCTGTAAGTCATTCTGCGCGGA
>WQUH01000029.1 GCA_009782165.1 Pseudomonadota bacterium
GGAAAACAGCGCCACTCTTCTCCGGCTCATCCTTGCCGAACCCCTGATCCATCCTCCCGGATCGCAAAGCATCTACAGCGATTTGGGTTTCATTCTCCTGGGCCGGCTCATCGAATTGTATGCGGGTCAGCCGCTCGATCGTTTTTTTCGCCAGGCCATAACCGAGCCCTTGGGCCTGGATCGACATCTCCGCTTTTTGCCGCTCGGCACGGTAGGGCAGGGTGAACAGGAGTGCATAGCGGCCACGGAACAGTGCCAATGGCGCCAGAGAATCCTGCAAGGCGAGGTCCACGACGAACACTGCTGGCTGATGGGCGGCGTAGCCGGCCATGCCGGCTTGTTCGGCACCGCGGGCGGCGTATTGAGCCTGTGCGAGCATCTGCTGGATTGCTGGCGTGGGAGGACGAGCCACCCGTCTTTTGCCGACGGGCTGCTCCGGCAGGCCCTTGAATGGCGCGACGATACGGGCCGCTGGTCCCTTGGTTTCGACCGGCCCACCCCAGGGCAATCGAGCAGTGGCCGCACTTTCTCCCCCAACAGCGTGGGGCACCTGGGATTTACCGGCACCTCGTTCTGGATCGACCCGGAGCGGGAGTTGATTGTTGTGCTGCTGACCAACCGGGTGCATCCATCAAGGGAAAACACGAACATTCGGCAATTCCGCCCGTATTTTCACGACTATCTCCTGGAAAAAACAGGCCTTGCCTAAACTGGAACAAAAGGGCAAAAAAAACCCCCGCCGATCTGGAAACGGCGAGGGTTTTGAGCCAAGGGTGTGTGTGCTGAAGAGGACTTACCACCAACAAACGGTTTTATCGTTGGCAAAAATCTTCTGCACCAGAATATCGTAGTTCGGCTCGCCGATGTAGAGTTTGAACTCATCGGCATCGCGGTCACGGTTGAGGATCTCGACCAGCTTTTTGACATCCTCGGTGGGTTCTGACTTGTAAACTTGCAGTATTTTCATGGCGTCACCATTCCAAAGAGTTCGCTTTTATTCACCGCAAGCCGCCGGCGGCTCGTGGGACTGTTTAGGAAGACCATAGGGAATGATGAAATCGGCCTCTCTCATCTGCTCACCAAGCTCTTCGAGGGTGATATTGGCGATTTCGGTTCCTTCGGGCAGGTCGGTCGGCGCTTCGGCGCCGCAACTGAACACCTGGCCTTCCATATCGGCGATCCAGGCGATGTTTTCCGCCATGTAATTGGAAAAACGAGGGAACTCGCCGTTCATGATCACGGGATAGGCGTAATGGTTTTCCACGGCAAGACCAAGGCCGGAACGAATACCGTCATTGTAAACACGGTTGGCGATCAGGATGTACACTTTCAACGATTCCATTTCCGCATCTCCTTACATAACGATATATTTGGCGCATTCGTCAAGAATGGCGCCATGGAAAGCCTGGGTCCGCATCTGCTTGTCGATCAGGCCGCGGGGAACATCGTGGACGTTGTCAAAGCCTTCGCAGATATAGCTGTCAGCGCAGATGGCGAGATTTTCAACCTCGCACAGTTGACTCAATTCATAAAAGAGAGGATTTTTCGTCAAATGGATGGCTTTAAAGGTAAAAAAAACCATAACCTTTTTGCCGGCGCGCACCGCGGCCTTGGCTATCCCCAAGATGTGGCGCATGTGCTGCGGCGAGGTGACAAAAATCCCCAGTTTGTTCGGATCGGCAGACATTAATTTTCCCCCCTCAAAAAATTTACAGAATTACAGCGATGAGACGATCATCCCTTTTTGATATAAAAGCTCATGTAGCCAGACTCTTCCTTCTCGCCAAGATATTCGTGACCGGCACGAGCGCACCAGCCCGGAATATCGTTGCGGGAGCCCGGATCGGTCCCCTGGATGTGGAGGATCTCGCCGGTCTTGATTTTGCCGATCTCTTTTTTGGTCCGCAGCAGCGGCATGGGGCAGCTCAACCCCCGCGCATCCAGAACCAAAGCGACAGCCAGACCATCGGGTGCTACTTTTACGTCACTCATTGCGTTCTCCTTAAAAAAATACGTGTTGACAAGGGCATTTTTGCATAAAAAATCGAGACTGAGTCTAAAGATAAAAGATTCGCTTGTCAAGACAGAAACACCGGCGAGACCAGCCGGTTTTACCGGAGAAAAAAGAGAATGAACCGCAAGAGCAAAGAGATACGATTCAGTGTATCCTAAGGGGCCGCTTGTGTTGACAAATGTGAAGGGCAACGGTATCTATGATTTTGTTGAAGCAAAGTTACACTCAGTTTGCTGTAAGGGTTTCGTTATAGGTGCTTGTGTCATTTCAGGAAAAAAGAGGGGGGAAAAGAGATGGAAGATCTGAAGGTTTTTTGGCAACAGATTAAACAGGTGTACAAAGCGCTCTGTCAGGAGGAATGGAACCCGACGATGACCGGTGTTGTCGTTGCCCTGCTCAGTATCCTCATTATGGCGTGGTGGCGGCCCTGGGGCGCGGTGGGCGCGATTCGCAACTGGGGAGACTGGATGCTGTGGCACGCCAGCATCTACAATGGCGATCTGGCTGAATTGATTGGTTTTGTCAACGAGGATGGCGACAAAATCCTGACCAAGTCGATTCTGTTCAATACCGGCTCGGTCATCGGTTTGGGCTTCATTGTCGGCGCGTTCATTTCCGCCTGTCTGGGCGGCCAGTTTGCCTTTCGTTTTCCCCCGATCCGGGAGTATGTCAAGGCCATCATTGCCGGCGTTCTGATGGGGATCGGCGCGGCCCTGGCCGGCGGATGCAATGTCGGCGGCATGTACAACGCCATCGGCAACCTTGCCGCCAACGGCTTTGCCATGTGGGTCGGTTTGGTGCCGGGAGTTCTGCTTGGCCTGTGGCTGCTGTACAAGGAAATGGAGCATATCACCTGGGGCGGCGGCGGTTCCTGGACCCTGGAGATACCGTATTTCCTCCAGTGGATTTTCGGGATTGCCGCGGTGGTCGGCGTGGTGTGGTGCGCTCGCTACTATGCCAATTTTCACGGAGAAGAGGAGGATGTTAAATACATCGCCTCGCTGCCGGGCATCCTGTTGATTGCCGCCGCCCTCGGCTATACGATGCAGCGGGGCCGCTGGTGCATGATTCAGGGTTTTCGCGAGCCGCACATGACCGGCGACTGCAAGATGGCCAAATCGGTGGCGCTGTCGATCATCATTGTCGCCTTGGGCGCCGCGGTGCTGAAATACGGCGTGCCCACCCGATTGGGCGGCGATCCGGTTCTCGACCCGATGAACTATGTGCGCGGCACCTTCGGCTGGGGCGGCCTGGTTGGCGGCTTCATCTTCGGGCTTGGCGCCATGCTGGCCGGCGGCTGCGGTTCCGGCGCCCTGTGGCGGGTTGGCGAAGGACAGATCAAACTGTGGGTGGTTGTGCCCTTTTTCGCCCTCAGCAACTCTCTGGTGATGGCGTGGTTTTCCGCGTACAAATTTGAAGACAAAGGGTATTTGGGCGCAAAAGTCTACCTTCCCGACGTGCTGGGATATGACTGGACCATGGCCCTGGTCCTCGGTTTCTGTACCCTCTGGTATCTGGTGGTGGCTTGGAACGAAGACACCAACAAGCTGCTGTTGCCGATGTGATCTCCGGCTTGAATCGATGTACGGGCGGCATTCGCAAGATGCCGCCCTTTTTTATTTTTTTCGCCCAAGGTCGGGAAGCCTGTTGCGCATGATAGATCCTCTTTCCAGTGAACGCGGCCGGCTGCGCAAAACGATTCTGGCACGGCGCGATCTTGTGCCCCCAGCGACCCGGTTGGCCCACAGCGAGCGGATTGCCGCCGCCCTGCTGGCCGACCCGGTGTTTCGGCAAAAAAAGATTGTGTGTATCTATTGCCACTTCCGGAGCGAAGTGCAGACCGCCCTGCTGATCGACCACTGCCTCGACCGGGGGAAAACCGTCTGCGTCCCTGTCTGCATGCCCCACGAGGCGGGGATGGCGGCGGTGGCCATCACCGACCCGACCGCTGATCTGGCGCCGGGCTACCAGGGGATCCCCGAGCCCCTGCCTCTTCTGGCCCGCACCCGCACGGTGGAGCCGGCCGCCATCGAGGCGGCGGTGATCCCCGGCACGGTCTTTGACCGCAACGGCCACCGGCTCGGTTACGGCATGGGCTTTTACGACCGGTTTCTCGTCCTGGCCCCCCGCGCCATCCGGATCGGGCTTGCTTTTTCCTGCCAGATGGTGGAACATTTACCAGTCCGGGAACACGATATTCCCATGGACATGGTGCTCACCGAGGAGGAGACGACGGTGTGGCCTGAGAGGTTGCGCGTCCGGGATCGCAGTGTGTAACCGCCGTTTTTTCCGGACTCGTCAGTCATCTATTTGGATATGAGAGGTTTTGACCAGGACTATTGGTAATATAACTATATAATTGATATACTGATTCTATTTAATTGAATAACAGGGTAAATAATCCTTTTTTTTGTGATTTTTTTGTGAGACACTATCGTCAGGAGAATAAACAGCGTTGAGCCATCAAGAACCACAATCAAGAGACATGAGCTCGAAGATACTCATCGCGGACGATGACACCCTGGTTCGATCGTCGATCCAGAAGATCCTCCACATGTTCCACCACGATGTCGTGGCGGTCGAATCGGGCCGCCAGGTTCTGGAACAGATGCTGGATGATTTCGATGTCATTGTGCTCGATATCAACATGCCGGACATGGACGGCTTTGAGACCCTGGAGCGGTTGAACCAGCAACGGATCGATATTCCGGTGCTCTTTCTCACCGGCGCCGGATCCATGGAGAATGCGGTCAAGGCCATTCATCTCGGCGCCTATGATTTTCTCACCAAACCCATCGTTGACATTGAACTGTTTCACATCAAGGTGAACCAGGCGGTGGAAAAACGCCGTTTCCTTCTTCAGGAAAAGGTCTACATGAAGAAACTGGAAATCGAGGTGGAAAAGAAGACCCACGAGCTGGCTGAAAAAAACCTCCTGTTGGAGCGGTACAGCAGTCATCTGGAAAACGCCACCGTCCAGATCATGTCCAGCATGCAGATCGCCATGGAGGAAAAGGATGAATACACCGCGGGCCACACCCGCCGGGTGACGGAACTGGCCCTGCTGCTTGGCGAGGCGGCCGGCCTGAGCGGCAACGACATCACGGTGCTCCACCGGGCCTCCCAATTCCACGACATCGGCAAACTGGTGATCGACCACTCCTGCATCCGCAAGGCGGGCGCCCTGACCCCGGAAGAGTGGGAGCTGATCAAGAAACATCCGGGCATCGGCGCCAGCATCATCGAACCCCTGACCTTCATGGACCGTGAACGAAACATCATCCGGCACCACCATGAAAAGCTCGACGGCACCGGCTATCCGGACGGCATCGGCGGCAGCGAGCTGGATACCCTGACCCGCATCCTCACCATCGTCGACAGCTACGACGCCATGACCTCGCGCCGCAATTACCGGAAAAACCTGACCTTGCCCGAGGCGGTGGTCGAGCTGCGCCACTGCGCCGGCACCCAATTCGACCCCGAGTTGGTTGAAATTTTTGCAGGGGTTGTTCTTTCCTCCTGTTCGCTGTATAAACAGTAGCTGTTTGCCTGTCGATCAACAGCTATTGGACAACGTTTTCCCCCCTCCCAAAACCCATGAAGATAACCAGAGACGAAGTGCGGCATGTGGCCGCCCTGGCCCGTCTTGACTTGAGCGGCGCCGAAGTGGACCGGATGACCGACCAGTTGAACGTCATCCTCACCTATGTGGCCAAGCTCGACGAGCTGGACACCGCCGGCGTGGCCGTCACCACCCATACCCAACAGGTGGTCAACGCCTTCCGCGAGGATGAGGTGCGTCCCTCGCTGCCCCGGGAACAGGCCCTGGCCAACGGACCCGAGCAGAACGGCGAGGCGTTCGTGGTGCCGAAAATCATCGGCTGATCCAAGCCGCCCCTCGTATCCCCCAGACCAGTATCTATCCCATGGAATACTTTTCGTTGACCCTCCACGAAGCGTTGCGGAGGCTCGATGCCGGCGAGATCAGTTCGGTGGGCCTCACCGAATCGGTCCTTGCCCGGATCGACCAGGTCGAACCCACGGTGCGGGCCTACCTGACTCTGGACCGCGAAGGGGCCCTGCGCCAGGCCGAACAGGCCGACATCGCGCGCGGCAGGGGGCAGGCCGGCCCGCTCTGCGGCATCCCGCTGGCGATCAAGGATGCCTTCTGCACCACCACCATGCCCACCACCTGCGGTTCCCGCATGCTCGAGCACTTCGTCGCCCCCTATGACGCCACCGTGGTCACCAAGCTGGCCCAGGCCGGATCGGTCCTGCTCGGCAAGCTGGCCCTGGATGAGTTCGCCATGGGCTCCACCAGCGAGCACTGCGCCTTCAAGGTGCCGCGCAACCCGTGGAATCCGGACTGCGTGGCGGGCGGCTCCAGCGGCGGTTCGGCCGCGGCCGTGGCCGCCGACGAATGTTTCGCCTCCCTGGGCTCCGATACCGGCGGCTCGATCCGCCAGCCGGCCTCGCTCTGCGGCACGGTGGGCATGAAACCGACCTATGGCCGGGTGTCGCGCAACGGCCTGGTGGCCTTTGCCTCGTCGCTCGACCAGGTCGGCCCGTTGACCAAGGATGTGCGCGATTGCGCCCTGATGATGAACGTCATCAGCGGCTACGATCCGCTGGATTCGACCTCGATCGACCGGCCGGCGCCCGATTATCTCGCATCCCTGCAAGACGGTCTCAAAGGAGTGACCATCGGGGTTCCCAGGGAATACTTCAGCCAGGGGCTCGATCCCGAGGTGGACCAGGTTGTGCGCCGCGGCATGGACATGCTCAAGGAAGCCGGCGCCACCTTCGTCGAGGTCAGCCTGCCGCATACCGACTATTGCGTGGCGGTCTTTTATCTGATCGCCCCGGCCGAGGCCAGCTCCAACCTGGCCCGCTTCGACGGGATCTGTTACGGTTTTCGCGACCGTTCGGCCGATACCCTGAGTGAACTGTACAACAGAACCCGATCCCTCGGCTTCGGCGACGAAGTCAAACGACGCATTCTGATCGGCACCTACGCGCTTTCTTCCGGATACTACGACGCCTTTTACAAGAAGGCCTCGCAGGTGCGAACCCTGATCAAGGAGGATTTCGCCCGCGCCTTTGCCTCCTGCGACCTGATGGTTTCGCCGGTGGTCCCCACCCCGGCCTGGAAGCTCGGCGACAAGGCCGACGATCCGCTGGCGCTGTACCTTTCCGATATTCTGACCCTTTCGGCCAACCTTGCCGGCATACCCGGCATGTCGGTCCCCTGCGGATTCAGCAGCGCGGGTTTGCCGATCGGCATGCAGTTGCAGGCCGCCCATTTCAACGAGGCAGCCCTGTTGCGCGCGGCCTGCAACCTCGAACTGCGGGCCGGCGTGGTCGGCAGAAAACCGGTGCTCGTCTGATTATGCGGCTTCCTGTCCAGCAACATATCGCGGCCATCGTCCCCTATCCGCCCGGCAAGCCCATGGATGAGCTGGAGCGGGAGTATGGCGTCACCAACGCCATCAAACTGGCCTCCAACGAGAACCCCTGGGGACCATCGCCCAAGGCGGTCGCCGCCATCGGGGCCATGCTGCACAACCTGCACCGCTACCCCGACGGCTCGAGCCACTACCTCACCCAGGCCGTGGCCCGCTGGGTCGGCGCGGCGCCCGAGGAGATCGTGCTGGGCAACGGCTCCAACGAGATGATCGAATTCATGGTCAAGGCCTTTGTCGGCGCAGGCGACGCGGTGATCACCAG
>WQUH01000030.1 GCA_009782165.1 Pseudomonadota bacterium
AGCCCCAGGGCGGACCGGATGCCGTCGATGGCATAATCCGGATGCCGGTACATGAGACAGACCTTCTTGTATTCGCTCATATTGTCTCCTAGAGGCTGAGATAGCAATCGTAATCTTCAATGATCATGCCGTGTTGCGCCTGGGTCGCCATCTTCTTTTCCGTCAGTCCCGGCGGGATCACCTGCGGGTCGAAGCCTTGTTTCTTATAGCTGTCGACGCAGATGGAGACATCGTCGGCGATTTCACACAGTTTCTTGAAATCGGGATGCTGGGTGAGATGGGTGGCAACCCAGGTGAAGAAGACCTTCACCTTTGCCCCCTTGTTTTTCGCGGCCTGAGTGATGCCGAGAACATGGGGAAACGAATCCTTCGTGGTAACGAAGATACCAAGACTTTTAGCCATTTTCTGTACCTGGGAAAAAGAGATGTTCTCAACCTTTTTTAATGAAGAAGCTGAAATGGCCCGCCCCTTCCTTCTCGCCGAGATAGGTGTGGCCGCTGCGCTCGCACCAACCGGGGATGTCGTTGCGCGAACCGGGGTCGGTGCCGTCAACCTGGAGGATTTCGCCGGCCTTCAGCTTGCCGATTTCCTTTTTAGTGCGCAAAAGCGGCATCGGGCAACTCAAGCCTTTGGCATCGAGAACACAAGTAGCGGTTACATCGCTGGCAACTGTTTTAACATCACTCATTGTCAACCTCGTTTTTTTAGGGGGAATAAAGACAACAGCTATCGGCAACCAGTAAAAAGCCTTATATAAACTTACTGCAAAACCGAAGACAAGTCAAGAGGCAAGACAGAGTGAATGTGTTAAGAATATCGCCCCCTCTCCGATGCTGCCGGCCACCTTCTGACAACCACCCCAGCCGCCGTAGGCGGACGGGGTGGGCAAAAGGGGCCGGGGAAGAGGGTCAGCAAATCCTGGAATTGGCAATGAAATAACCGCTATGGCTATCCGCCATGGTCCATTTTTAGGACATCACAGCATCTCGATGGCGCAGGCCATGGAAACGCCGCCACCACCGCAGAGAGTGGCCAGGCCCAGGGTCTTGCCGCGTTTCTTCATGGCATACATCAGGGTCACGATCATCCGCGCCCCGGTCGAGCCGACCGGATGACCGAGGCCGATGCCGGAACCGTTGACATTGGTGATCTCACGGTTCAAACCGAGTTCCCGTTCGCAGCCGATATACTGGCCGGCAAACGCCTCGTTGACTTCGACCAATTCGAAATCCGAGACCCGCAGGCCGGAATTGGCGCAGAGATTTTTCACCGCCGGCACCGGCGACAGGCCCATGACCGAGGGATGGCAGCCGCCCCGGGCCGTCGCCTTGATTCTGGCGATTGGCTTGATGCCCAGTTCTTTGGCCTTGTCGGCGGACATCAGCATCAATCCGGTCGAGCCGTCATTCAGACCGCTGGAATTTCCTGCGGTGACCTTGCCAATTTTCGGAATAAAAGCCGGCGGCAGCGCCCGCAGCATGTCCATGGTCATTCCCGGCCGGAAATGCTCGTCTTTGTCGAAAATCAGCGGCGCCTTCTTTTTTTGCGGCACTTCGACCGGGACGATCTCGTCGGCGAACGAGCCGTCTTTGGTCGCCCGCTCGACCTGGTTGTGGCTGCGCAGGGCGACTTCGTCCATCTCCTCGCGGGTGATACCGAGATGCTGGGCGATGAATTCCGTCGTATGTCCCATGATATAGGGCTTGCCGACGAACATGCTGAGCGGCGGTTTCGTGGCATCGACTGGCCCGTCTTCCGGATGCGGAAGGAGGTACGAGCCGGCGTGCAGGCCGCGAATCATCACATCGACAAGAACCTGATCCTGTAGGCGGCAGCCCCAGCGGGCATTGTAAATCGCATAGGGCGCGCTCGTCATGTGTTCGGTGCCGCCGGCCAGGATGATGTCGGCCATATTGGCCTGAATCATGGCCATGCCGGAAATGGCCGCTTCCATGCCGGAGATGCAGACGCGGTTGACGGTGGCGGCAGTGACGGTATCCGGAATGCCGGCCAAAAGCGCCGCCACCCTGGTAACGTTCAAGGTGTCGGGGGACTCCATGCAGCAGCCGTAGCGGATGTCGTCGATCATGCCAGTATCTTCGAGACCGGCGCGGCGGATCGTTTCCTTCATGGTGATACTGGCTAAGGTCGCGCCGTTCAGATCGCGCAAAGTACCGCCAAAAGTTCCGATGGCCGTACGGCAGCCAGCAACAATCACAACTTCTTTCATCTTGTTCCTCCTTTTGTCTCTTGGACAGCTATACCATTGAAAATGAGATCGGTGATCAAGCTGGCCGTCTCGTTGGTTGAAACCGCTTCGTTGAAAATGATTCGACGCAGGCAAGAATGTTCGATGGCGCCAAAGATAGAGTTGCGGATGGAGGCCGGTGGCAGGCCGGCGCGGATTTCTCCGGCGGTGATGCCCTCTTTGATGACGCCATCGATAATGGCGGCGAATCGCCGCACCAGGGCATAGGCTTCGGTCTCAAAATATCTTGCCGAATTTCTCGTCTCGAGAATCATTATCCTGGCAAATATTTTGCGGCTGACATAATACTCGATACTCGCCCAGATGATCTTGCGCAGCTTGTTCAAAGCGCCGTCGATGCCCTGTAAATCCCGCTCGATTTGGGCGATGAAGATTTTGTAATACTCTTCCA
>WQUH01000031.1 GCA_009782165.1 Pseudomonadota bacterium
AATTCGGTTTTGACCGGTGATACGCAGTTGGTCAAAACCGACCTCGGCACCCTGGTGCTGACCGCCGACAACAGCTACCGGGGCGGGACGACGGTGAATGTCGGCACGCTGGTGGTCGAAGGCTCCATCGCCTCGTCCAGCCTGACCACGGTCAACAGCGGCGCGCTCCTGACCGGCACGGGCACGGTGGGCAATACCCTGGTTGCGGCGGGCGGCGTCTTCCAGCCCGGCGACGGCACGCCGGGCAGCTTTGCCGCCGTCCGCGGCGATCTCGCCTTGCAGCAGGGCGCGATCTATGCAGTCAACCTCAACCCCGATACCTCCTCGTTCGCCAAGGTCACCGGCACTGCCACCCTCGACGGCGCCACGGTCAACGCCATCTACGACCCAGGCGCCTATGTGCAGAAGCGCTACACCATCCTGACCGCGGATGGCGGCGTCAGCGGCACCTTCGGCAATCTGATCAACACCGACCTGCCGGCAGGCTTCCTGGCCAGCCTCGCCTACGACGGCAACAACGCCTTTCTCGATCTGAGCTTGAACTTCGCCCCGCCCGGCGGCCTCAACATCAACCAGCGGGCCGTCGCCGAGGCCCTGGCCGGCTATTTCGACCGGACCGGCCGCATCCCGCCGATGTTCGGCGTCCTGACCTCCGAGGGGCTCGCCCGGGCCTCGGGAGAATTGGCCACCGCCACCCAGCAGACCACCTTTGACGCCATGAGCCAGTTCATGGGCGCGATGACCGACGCATCCGGCGCGGGGAGGAATTCTGCCGCCTGCACTGACGCCGCCGCGAGGAAGCTGCCTGGGGAACACGGCTTGGCCGATTGCAACGGGGCGCGGCGCACGGTCTGGGGCACAGGCTATGGCGGCGGCCGGAGCACGGACGGCAGTGCGGTGGTTGGATCGAACGATGCCACCGGCCGCGTCTACGGGGTGGCGGTGGGCGCCGACTATGCCGTCTCGGCCGATACGGTGGCGGGATTCGCCGTGGCTGGCGGCAACACCAACTTCGACCTGGCGAACGGTCTCGGCGACGGCCGCTCCGACCTGGTCCAGGCCGGCGTCTATGCCCGCCACCACATCGGCGCGGCCTATCTGTCCGGCACGCTGGCCTATGGCTGGCAGGACATCACCACCAAGCGCATCGTCGACGGCATCGACCAACTGCGGGCGGACTTCAACGCCAATGCCTTTTCCGGCCGGCTGGAAGGCGGCTGGGGTTTTACCGCCGCCTGGGGCGACTTCACACCCTACGTTGCCGGCCAGTTCGCCACGCTCGATCTGCCCGGCTACAGCGAGCGGGCGCGGGCCGGCGCCGATACCTTCGCCTTGAATTACCACGGCAAGACCATCACCGCCTGGCGGTCCGAACTGGGTCTGCGCGCCGGCAGAACCCTCTGCCTTGCGGACGGCGTTCTGGCCCTGGGCGGCCGTCTCGCCTGGGCGCACGATTTCGAGCCGGACCGCAAGATCACGGCGGAATTTCAAACCCTGCCCGGCGCCGCCTTCGTGGTCAACGGCGCTTCAATGGACCGCGATGCCGCACTGGTCACGATCTCAGCCGAAATGACCTGGTCGAACGGCTGGTCGGTTGGCGCCGCCTTCGATGGCGAATTCTCCGGCTCCAGCACCAGCGCCATCGGCAGAGGCATGCTGCGCTATCGGTGGTGAGACCCGGCATGCAGCACAGGTCTCGCGCCTGGACCTGCCGGGGCGCTGGGGCAATCCAGAAAGAGCAGACTGGCTGCCGGTGTTCCGCAGGGCAAAGAAATCATTGTCGCCTTGGCAATGGAAGAACAAGGGATTTGAGCACCGCGCGACCACCTCGATAGAAAATCCAGCCATGCCAGACCATCCCCGCCTTGTGCCGGGCGTGCTCCGTGTTGGGGCCGTTCAGGATCCTGTCTGAACTATCATCCTGATATTGCGCTTCAACTGAACACCGATCCGCAGCTTGTTCGGGATCATCCCGGCCATTGACAGGCAGGCCCCGGCTCATTAAGGTATCAAGTATACTAACTTACGATAGCAAAAATATATAATTTATTTGAAAATCAATATATTGACTTAACGTTGACGAATTATATGACGAAAGAGTAATATAGGCGGCGAGACGAGCAGCCCTGTCCTTGCGGCAGCGGCAACTCGAGCCTCGTCTTGCGCCAAACCAACCACAGAACTTCGGTCGCCACACCGGCCTCACAGTCGGTTGGTGAGGGCCGACATCACGATGCGCGGCAAGGTCTTCTTCTACGCACGCTTTGACGGACAACTTCACGGGAGGAGAACCATGAAAACCAAATCGACTCGCGCCATACCACGAAATCACGCGCCACTCCGCACGACCGCCCTCGGCGGCCTCTTCGCCATCCTGACCGCCGCAACGCCGGCAGCGGCTATAACGATCATCGACGGCGACACGACGATCACTGTGCCGGGCGCCAGTTCCCCTTATCCGTGGGGCAATTTCGGCAACCTCACCGACCTGACCGGCCTCGGCAGCTCGGATAGCCAGCTGTATGTCGGCAACACCGGCGGCTCCGCCTGGCTGGGGATCACCAGCGGCGGCGAGATGCGCAACAGCACCGCCTACATCGGTTATGGCGCGGGTTCCACCGGCGCGGTCCTGGTCGACGGGACAGGGATATGGAAAAATA
>WQUH01000032.1 GCA_009782165.1 Pseudomonadota bacterium
GGCATCCCCGGCTGGTCGAGATCGACCATCACATTGACATGGATGTTGCCGTCGCCGGCATGGCCGAAGTTGACAATCGGCACCCCGTATCGGGCGGCAATATCCTCCAGCAGCCGGATCATGTCCGGCAGCAGCGAGCGGGGCACGACGACGTCTTCGTTGACCTTGTGGGGGCTGAGGGCGCGCAGGCTCGGGCTGATGCTGCGCCGCAGCCGCCAGATGGCCTCCGACTCCTCGGCGGTCTCGGCTGTCCGGGACGTCAGCACCCCGAGCGGCCGGATGATGTCGAGGATTGTTTGGGTTTGCCCGGCAAGCAGCGAGCTCTCGCCGTCCACCTCGATGATCAGCGCCGCCTGGCACTCCAGGGGCAGATCGACCCCGGCGGCGTTGCGCACGCAGGCGATGGCCGATTTGTCCATGAATTCGAGGGTGGTGGGGATGATCTTATTGCGGATGATGGCCGAAACCGCCTGGGCGGCGCCGTCGATGGCGGCAAAGGCCACCAGCATGGTCTTGCGGGCCTCGGGTTTGGGCAAAAGCCGGAGGATGATCTGGGTGACGATGCCCAGGGTTCCTTCCGAACCGACAAACAGGCGGGTCAGGTCGTAGCCCACCACGTTTTTCATGGTGCGGCCGCCGGTGCGGATGATGCTGCCGGTGGGGGTGACCACGGTCAGGCCGAGCACATAGTCCCTGGTGACCCCGTATTTGACGCAGCGCGGACCGCCGGCGCATTCGCCGATGTTGCCGCCCAGGGTGGAAAAATCCTTGGAGGCGGGATCGGGCGGATAAAAGAGCCCGAGCCGTTCCACCTCCTTGTGCAGCTTGGCGGTGACCACCCCCGGTTCGACCACCGCGATCAGGTTGTCGGTGTCGATCTCCAGGATCCGGTTCATCCGGGTGAGCGCCAGGACAATGCCGCCGCGGACCGGCACACAGCCGCCGGTGTAGCCGCTGCCCGCTCCCCGGGGCAGAACCGGGATCCGCTCCTCGTTGGCCAACTGTACGATCTGGCTGATTTCCTCGGCGCTGCCGGGATGGACCACCGCATCCGGCAGATATGGGCGCTGGGTGGCGTCGAATGAATGGGTGATCCGGTCGGCCGTGGCCGCGGAAACGTGTTCCGCCCCGGCGATGGCCGCCAAACGGCGCAGGATGTGTTCGGCCAGCATGCGCTCTCCTTGTTGTCCCGTGTCAGGCATCGTTTTCTTTGGCGAGATGGACGCTCATCTGCGGGAAGGGCATCTCCCAGCCATGAACAGTGCAGCAGTCCACCGACCACTTGGCCAGGGCGCGTTCGAGGCGTCGGCAGGCCGAGGCCAGTTCGCCCTTGAAATCGGCCATGATGGCCACATTGAGCGATGAGGAGGCGGCCTGGAGAAAATCGACCGTCAGGTTGAGGCACTTCTCCGCGTAGCCGTGCTCCTCCAGTTTTTTCTGGACAAAATCGTGCAGGGTCGTCAGCACCGTGGTGGTGATTTCAGCCTGCAAATCGTAGGAGAGGCCGAGCACCACCCGGATGCTGAAGTTTCTGGACAGGTTGGCCGGCGCTTTGCCGAGAAAAACGCTTGTCTGATACACCGTCGCGCAGCCGCCCGACTCGACCACCTCCACCTGCTCGTGGGAGAGGCTGACCACCTTGCCCAGGGGCTTGCCGTCGATGGCGACCCAGTCGCCCCGCTTGCAGGGAAACCACGGTTCGTCGAGGTGATAGGGCCGGGAGATCAGGCCGATCATGTTTTCGATCGGGATGCGCAGGGTCACGCCCAGCGCCGGATTGTGCAGTTTGCAGAAGACGTTGAGCGCCTCCACCCTCCAGGCTACGCCGTTGTAGAGCACCCGTTCGCCCTCGCGGATCGAACCCATATTGAGCACGATCCGCACATGCTTCCACATCTTGGGCAAGGTTTGGCGCAGGGCCCAGACGATGCCGAGCAGGATGATGAGCGCGAGGCTGAGCAAAAACCAGTCCTCGGTGAGGTAGAGCACGAAAATCAGGCCGCCGATGGCGGCGAAGATCGGGAATATCTTGAAAAAGATGTCGAGAATGCGGACATGGATGGGGCGCTGCTCCTTGCGGGCCCCGGGAATGATGGCGAAAAGCAGGCGGCCGAGCAGGCGGAGCACCAGGAAAATGGCGATAAAGACCAGCAGGGAGAGCATCACGTACCAGGTGCGCTGGTGGAAGAATTCCCTGGTCAACTGCTCGGTGCTTTTGGGCGGCCCGACATTTTTGGCCTCGAGCTTGATCAACTCCTTCCGGGCAAGGTCCAGTTTGCCGTCAATCCGCTTGGCCACGTTCTGCCAGGCAGGCAGCAGTTCATTGAGATAGGCCTCGACATCGGGGTCGCCGGTCTCGCTGAGCAGCTTGTTTAAGTGCGCCACCGCGTTGCGGGCCTCGGCCAACTGCCGCTCATAGCCGCCGATGACCTCTTTGAGTTCACTCCGTTGCCGGGCGCGGGCGGTCAGGCTTTTCAGCTCCTTGATGCTTGGTTCGAGCAGGACGGTTATTTCGTCCTTCCAACTGAACTGGGTCTTTTCCTTGTCGTCGAACACCTTGGGAGAGATGCCGGTGGCGGTCCGTTCGAAGTCGGCGGCCGCGTCGGTCATCTGCTTGTCGAGTTTGGCCATGTCTTCCTGGATGGCCTGTTTTTCCGA
>WQUH01000033.1 GCA_009782165.1 Pseudomonadota bacterium
GAATTACTCCGTAGGCAAGCGAGGTTTGGTATGACGCACACAATTGCGGTTCTGGCCGGTGACGGGATCGGGCCGGAGGTGATGGCCGAGGCCATCAAGGTGCTGGATGCGGTCCAGCAAAAATTCGGTTTTTCCTTAAACTATTGCGAGGCCGATGTCGGCGGCAGCGCCATCGACAAACACGGCCACGCCCTGCCGCCTGCGACGCTTGCGGTCTGCGAGCAAAGCGAGGCCATCCTCTTCGGTTCGGTGGGCGGCCCCAAATGGGAAAGCCTGCCGCCGGCGCAGCAGCCGGAGCGGGCCGCGCTCCTGCCCCTGCGCAAGCATTTCGATCTGTTCTGCAACCTGCGGCCGGCCAAGGTGTTCAAGGCCCTGGTCGCGGCCTGTCCCCTGCGGCCGGACATTGTCGGCGACGGCTTCGATATTCTGGTGATCCGCGAGCTGACCTCGGGCATCTACTTCGGGCAGCCCAAGGGCCGCGAGGGCAGCGGACCCGACGAACGCGCCTGGGACACCAAGGTCTACAAACGGTCCGAGATCGAGCGCATCGCCCGCATGGCCTTCGAGGCCGCCCGTCTGCGCCGCCGCCGGGTCACGTCGGTGGACAAGGCCAACGTGCTCACCTGCATGGTCTTCTGGCGCGAGGTGGTCAAGGAGGTGGCCAGGGATTTTCCCGATGTCGAGCTGAACCACATCTACATCGACAACGCCACCATGCAGTTGGTGAAGGATCCGCACCAGTTCGACGTGATGCTCTGCGGCAACATGTTCGGCGACATCATCTCCGACGAGGCGGCCATGCTCACCGGCTCCATGGGCATGCTGGCCTCGGCCAGCCTCAACAGCTCCAGGTTCGGCCTGTTCGAACCGGCCGGAGGCTCGGCCCCTGACATCGCCGGCCAGGGCATCGCCAATCCCATCGCCCAGATCCTGTCGGCGGCCATGCTGCTCAAGTACAGCCTCGGCCAGGAGCAGGCGGCGGCGGCCATCGAGACGGCGGTGGCGGCGATCCTCAGCAAAAAGATCATGAGCCGCGACATCGCCACCCCAGGCGTGACCCCGGTTTCGACCGCGGCCATGGGAGACGCGATCGTCCGCGAAATTCTGGCCTGACCACGCCCGGCCAAGGAGAGAGCGCATGTCGCAACGGGAAGACCTGGTGCTGATCGGCAACCGTTCCGCCGCACGGATGGCCGCCGATGTGGCCCGCGAATTGGATATCCCCCTGACCGAGATGACCACCAGAGGCTTTGCCGACGGCGAGCTGTACCACGCCTTTCCCCGCGACATCGCCGGCTGCGACCTGGTGATCATCGCCACCACCGAGGACGACAGCGCCCATCAGGAACTGATCGACCTGATCGCCGGGGCCCGCTACTGGAACGCGCTGTCGGTCAACGTGGTGATTCCGTATCTGGGCTATTCGACCATGGAACGGGCCCGGCCCGATTCCGGCGAGATCCCCAAGGGCATCACCCGCACCCGGCAGATCTTCCGGGCCCGGCCCGATTATGTCGCCTTTCTCGACCTGCATTCCGAATCGGTGATGCATGCCCACACCGGCGAGGTGCGCACCCGCCACCTGTGGACCGAGCGGGTGGCGGCGGAGAAGATCCGGCAGCTGGAGTTGGACAACATCGTGCTGGTGTCGCCGGATTACGGTTTCTCCAAACGGGTGGCGCGCCTGGCCGGACTGCTCGGCTGCCCGCACACCGCCGCCAACAAGGACCGCTACGATATCGACCAGACCATCGTCGGCCAGTTGTCGGGAGCGGTGCGGGGACGCAACGCCATCATCTGCGACGACATGATCCGCACCGGCGGCTCCATGCTCCAGACCGTGGACCGCTGCTACGAGGCCGGCGCGCAGCATGTGATGGCGATGGCCACCCATCTGGTCCTGGCCGGCAATGCCAGGGAACGGTTCATCGACAAGGGGATCGACTGCATCATCGGCGCCGACACCTATCCGGGAAGGGTCAGCGACGACCTGCTGCGGGTGTATTCGGTGGCCCCGGTGATTGCCGCCGAATTGAAACAATACTTCCGCCTGCACTGAACCAGGCGCAACACGGATCACAAGGAGAAGGCTATGAAAAAGGTAGGGATTGTCGGCTGGCGCGGCATGGTCGGTTCGGTGCTCATGGAGCGGATGCGGCAGGAAGGGGATTTTACGGGCTACGAGCCCCGCTTTTTTTCCACCTCCCAGGCCGGGCAGGGCGGGCCGGAGATCAACGGCACGGTCCATGAACTGCTCGATGCCAACAATGCCGCTCTGCTGGCGGAGATGGACATCATCGTCTCCTGTCAGGGCGGCGGCTACACCGGCGAGATCTATCCGCAGGTGATGGCCAGGGGCTGGCAGGGATATTGGATCGATGCCGCCTCCAAGCTGCGGATGGATGCGGATTCGATCATCGTGCTCGACCCGGTCAACCGCGCGGTCATCGACCAGGGCCTGGCCAAGGGCATCAAGAAGTACATCGGCGGCAACTGCACCGTCTCCCTGATGCTGATGGCCCTGGGCGGGCTGTTTGCGCGGGGATGGGTCGAGTGGATCAGCAGCCAGACCTACCAGGCCGCCTCCGGCGCCGGGGCCAAGAACATGCGCGAGCTGGTCAACCAGATGCGGCTGATCGGCGAAAACGCCGAACTG
>WQUH01000034.1 GCA_009782165.1 Pseudomonadota bacterium
CGAGTGATATGAGGTAAAGGGTTTTTCCGGAAGGTCATCGATGGGGGATTCGCCGACTTGTGCCAGGAAAAGCAAGGCGTAGTCTGTTTTGCTCACATCCAAGGAGGCAAGTATGCAGCATTTTTCGTACAAGGACACCACCTACCAGGTCGATGATCAAGGATTCCTGCTCAACCCCGGATTCTGGGATGCCAATTTTGCCGAAGGCATTGCCAAGGAGTGCGGCACCGACCACCTGACCGGCGAACATTGGGATGCCATCAACGCCCTGCGGGCAATGTACCTGGAGACCGGTTCCTGCCCCACGGTTTTTGCCGTATGCAAGACCATCGGTCTGCGGCCCCGCGAAATGAAGGCGCTGTTTCCCGCCGGCTATCACCGGGGTCTGTGCCGCATTGCCGGTGTCGACTATCTGCTGAGCCGGCTGCCGGACAACAGTCATGCCGTGCAGGCGACCGCCGATCTCAAGGCCATTTCCGGCAATAAACACTATCTGGTCGATGTGCGCGGCTTTCTGGTCGATCCTGACAGTTGGGATCCGTACTACGCCATGCACCGCGCCCTGGAGATGAAGATCCCGCGGCGGGAACTGAACGATGCGCATTGGCGGGTGATCTATTACCTCCGCGATGCCTACAAGCGGGAAAAACGCATTCCCACCCTCTACGAGACCTGCGAAAACTGCCAGCTCGAATTGGAAGATCTGGAGGTCTTGTTCCCTGACGGGTACCATCGCGGGGCGCTGAAAATCGCCGGACTGCGGTTTGTGAAATAGTTTGTGCGCGCCCCTCTTGGGGAAGAGGGGCGTTGTTGATCAGTTGAGGCGGAACTCGATTCGCCGGTGCGGGACGTGTGATCTTGTCCGCCTGCCGGCCAGGAAAGGAGGACAGATGGAGTCGTTTCAGTATAAAAACAAGACCTACGAACTGGATTCCCAGGGATGTCTGCTCGATCCGGCACAGTGGAACAGGGAGTTCGCCGAAGGGATGGCGCGGGAGTGCGATATTCCCGTTCTGTCCAACGAACATTGGGACGTGATCACCTATGTCCGCGGGGTCTACGAGCAAACCGGAAGCTGCCCGACCATCTTTGCCGCCTGCAAGGCAAACGGCCTGCGGCCGCAGGAGATGCAGAAACTGTTCCCCACCGGCTACCATCGGGGGGTATGCCGGGTGGCCGGCGTGCATTACCGGGTCACCAACATCCCGTACGGCGTGCATCTGCGGCAATCCGTCGCCGAGTTGCGCGCCCTGTCCGGGGACAAGGTCTATTCCACCGATGTTCGCGGTTTTCTCGTGGATCCGGATTCCTGGGACGAGAACTTCGCTGTCCATCGGGCCATGGAAACGCACATCCCGGACGGCAAGCTGACCGACGAGCACTGGCGGGTCGTCTACTATCTCCGCGATGTCCACCAGGTGCAGCACCGGATTCCCAACATCTATGAAACCTGCGAGAGCTGCGATCTCGATCTGGACACCTTCGAGCGGCTGTTCCCGGACGGGTATCATCGGGGGGCCTTGAAGATCGCCGGCCTGAGATTCGTGAAATAACCGGAGGCGCGAGCAAACGCATGAAAACGACCTTGATGGTGTGCAGCGGCGATCCGGAAGTGGTGTGGAACGCCTTTCGCATGGGGAATCTCATGCTGGAGCGGATGGACGACGTGACCATGTTCCTCAACGGCCCGTCGGTCCGGTATGCCGCTCTGGACTCCGAGCGGTTTCCCCTGCTCGAACTGGCAAAGCTGTTTACCCTGTCCGAAGGGGTGTTGCTGGCCTGAGGCAAGCTCCTTGACCTCCACGGGGTGGAGGCATCCTACCACCAGCGGGCCAAACAACCCGATCTCTACCGCCTGATGGCGGAGAGCGACAGGTTTATCACCTATTGACCTGAACCCGGCCCGCGAACGAACTCCTGGCTGCTGCGTCGTCCCGGCGACAAGGCAGCCGTTTTTTTGCAACGGACCGGCCGATGGGGTGCAGTGGCCGGGAAAACGGTGGCTGATTGGAACCATGCATACAAAAAGAGGCGGCTGAGGCGAACGAAGGGGTGATTCTGCTCCACGGTCTGGCCCGCACCCGCCGGTCCATGCGGCCGCTGGCCGTGTTCCTCGCCCGCCGCGGGTATGCGGTGGTCAACGTCGGCTATCCCTCCCGCCGCTATCCCATCGAAACCCTGGCCCAATCGGCCATCCCCCCGGCAGTGGCCGCCCTGCGCCGACAGCGGGTCGGCGCCATCCATTTTGTCACCCACTCCATGGGCGGCATCCTGCTGCGCGCTTTTCTTGCCCGCGAGCCGCTGCCCGAACTGGGCCGCGTGGTGATGCTCTGCCCGCCCAACCAGGGCAGCGAGTTGGCCGACCGTCTGAGCGGCTTCGCCTGGTTCCGCGCCCTGCTCGGCCCGGCGGCATGCCAGTTGGGAACCGGGCCGGAACAGTTGCCGTCTTGTCTTCGGCCCGCGGCGTATCCGGTGGGCATTCTGATCGGCAACCGGCCGGCCCCCGGTCTGGCCCGTTTCTTTCCCGGCCCCAGCGACGGCAGGGTATCCGTGGATCGGGCGCGGTTGACCGGCATGGATGATTTTCTCGTCATGCCCTGCGGCCATGCCCTGATCATGCGCCACCGGGCGGTGCAGGAGCAGGTGGCCGCATTC
>WQUH01000035.1 GCA_009782165.1 Pseudomonadota bacterium
GTTCCCCGGCGCGGACGATATTGCCGGCCCCCAGGGTCAGCACCAGATCTCCGGGGGCAAGCAGCGGCAACAGGGCCTCGGGCTGCTGCACCAGATCGGGGATGTAATAGGTCTGCCGCTGGCCGTGGCGCTTGATGGCCTCCTGCAACCGTTCCGAATCGACCCCCTCGATCGGCTGCTCGCTGGCCGCATAGATGTCGGTGAGCACCAGCAGGTCGGCGCGGCGGAAGGCGGTGACGAAATCGGCGAACAGGCCCTGGGTCCGGGTGTAGCGGTGGGGCTGAAAGAGCACCACCACCCGCCGCTCCGGCCATCCTTCGCGCACCGCATCCAGGGTGGCCCTGATCTCGGTGGGATGATGGCCGTAATCGTCCACCACCAGGATGCCGCCGGCCTCGCCCTTGACCTGGAGCCGGCGCTGCACCCCCTGGAATTGATCCAGGGCCCGGGCAATCACCGCAAAATCGATTTCCAGTTCCAGCCCGACGCTGATCGCGGCCAGGCTGTTGTAGATCAGGTGCCGTCCGGGCCGGTTGAGCCGGATCACGCCCAGCTCGCCGGCGCGGCCGCGCACCGTGAAGGTCGAGACCCCGTGGTCGGTGGCGATTTTGGTGGCCTGGAGATCGGCCTGCTCGGTCAGGCCGTAGGTGAAGATGCGCTTCTGGATGCGGGGGAGGATCTGGGCGATATGGTCGTTGTCGATGCAGACCACGGCCACGCCGTAGAAGGGCAGACGGTCGATGAATTCGAGGAAGATGTCCTTGATGTGGTCGATGTCGCGGTAATAGTCGAGGTGTTCGAGGTCGATGTTGGTCACCACCTCGATGACCGGCGACAGTTTGAGAAACGAGCCGTCGCTCTCGTCGGCCTCGGCCACCAGAAATTCGCCCGCGCCCAGCTTGGCGTTGCTGCCCAGACCATGCACCTTGCCGCCCACCACCACCGTGGGATCGAGGCCGGCCTCGGCCAGGATGGCGGCCACCATCGAGGTGGTCGAGGTCTTGCCGTGGCTGCCGGCCACGGCGATGCCGTATTTTTTCAGCCGCATCAACTCGGCCAGCATCTCGGCGCGCTGCACCACCGGCACCAGCGCCTCCTTGGCGGCAAGCACCTCCGGGTTGTCGGCGGCAATGGCGGTGGAGGTCACCACCACGTCCGCTCCGGCGGCCCAGGCCGCCTCGTGGCCCTGGTGGATCACCCCGCCCAGTTGCGCCAGCCGCCTGGTGATGTCGGTGGTCCGCAGATCGGAACCGCTGACCTGGTAGCCCAGGCTCAGCAGCAGTTCGGCGATGCCCGACATGCCGATGCCGCCGATGCCGACGAAGTGGATATGTTTGGTCTTTCTGTACATGAAGGCCCTATATCGATACCAAGAAATTCATGTGCGCCGCCCCCGGCGGGCAACGAGCCGGATGCACTCGTCCACGATGCGTTCCGTGGCGTCCGGCATGGCCATGGCCCTCATGTTGGCCGCCATTGTATGGAGTTCTTCCCTGTTCCGCAAGTGCTCGCTGATGGCATTTGCAAGAATTGCACCGGTCAGGCCGGATTCGCGCAACAACCGGCACCCGCCTCCTTTTGCGTAATATTCTCCATTCGTTGCCTGATGGTCGTCGGCCGCGAACGGATAAGGAATCAAAAGAGAAGGCACCCCCATGGCCGCCAGTTCGGCGCAGGTGGTGGCCCCGGCCCTGGAGACCGCCAGATCGGCCCGGCTGTAGGCGCCGGCCATGTCGCCGATAAATGCCTCCACCTCGGCCTCGATGCCGAGCCGGGCGTAGCAGTTGGCCGCCTGTTCCCGGTCGGCCGCGCCGGTCTGGTGGATCAGGCGAAACGAGATGCCCTGGGCCTGCAACAGTTCCACCGCCTCCATCATCAGCACGTTGACCCGATGGGCGCCCTGGCTGCCGCCGAGCACCAGCACGGTCGGCACGGCCGCCCGCTGGTGTTCCCTGTCCGCTGCCGCCAGGATCTCCCGCCGCAGGGGGTTGCCGGTCTGAATGGTCTTGCGGGGCGGGAAAGGCGGCGTACACGGCAAGGAGATCAAAATCAGATCCGCCAGTTTCCCGGCCAGCCGGTTGGCCATGCCCGGCACCGAATTCTGCTCGTGGATGGCGATGGGGATCCGCAGGAACCTGGCCGCCAGGAGCACCGGCCCGGTGACATAGCCGCCGACCCCGAACACCAGCGCCGGCCGGAAGCGGCGCAGCATCCGCAGGGCCGTGACCACCGCCCCCGGCATCAAGAGCAGGCTGCGCAGCCGGGCAGCCGAACCGAGCCCCTTGACGCCGCCGCAGGCCAGGGCCGCCAGTTCAAAGCCAAGCCCGGCCAGGGCCTGCTGATCCAGCAGCCGCGAGGTGCCGATGAACAGGACCTGGGCATCGGCAAGCCGCTCGCGCATGGCCGTGGCCACCGCGATGCCGGGAAAGAGATGTCCGCCGGTGCCGCCGCCGGCCACGACCAGACGCATCAGAGCATCCGCTCCCGCGCGACGGAACGGGATGCGGCGGTCTCCGCCCGCCGCGCCGTTGCGCCGCAGAACTCTTCGACCTCCGCCATCACCCCGGCGGCGCAGTCCGGGCAATATCCGGGGGGCAGCCGTTCATACTCGGCCATGATGAGGCCGTCATACCATTCTCC
>WQUH01000036.1 GCA_009782165.1 Pseudomonadota bacterium
ATTACATATTGACAATTACAGGCATGTTCGATAGTTTGGCGTAATAATGGCGGTTGAAGCGTAAAACGCCAAAGATTGCGGCGCGTTTACGGCTGCGGCGCGGGTGGAACCAAGGCTCGCGCCAACCAAGGCGCACCCCTGGCGCAGACCAGGGCGCGGAACCCCCGGGATGCCTGAACAGTCCGGGCTGGTGGCAAGGGGTCGGTCTGGCGCACCGGATCGACGGAAATTTTCTCCTTTTTCATCAGAGGATTATGTTGCTTACATCTGTCCGTTCTCTGGCAGGCAAGAGTTTGCGGGTCTGCTCGCTGGTGCTGTTCGCCGCCTGCTGCTGCGCCCAGACGGCAGGCAGCTCCGGGCCGCCGACCACACCGAAGGTCCAGCAGCTCATGACCAAGACCAGGCCCGGCATCCAGCAGGAACTGCAAGACAGGGGGTTTGCCCTGGGCCAGCCGGTTTTTGTCCGCATCTTCAAGTTTGCCGGCATCCTGGAAGTCTGGATGAACAAGGGCAAGGGCAAGGGATTCGAGCTGTTCAAAAGCTATCGGATCTGCAACTACTCGGGTTTTCTCGGGCCCAAGGTCAACGAGGGCGACTGGCAGGCGCCGGAGGGTTTCTACAGCGTCAGCGCCGAACAGATGAACCCGAAATCGTCCTATCATCTCGCCTTTGATATCGGCTATCCCAACGAGTTCGACACGGCCAACAACCGGACCGGCCGGCTGATCATGGTGCACGGCGATTGCCAGTCGGTGGGCTGTTTCGCCATGACCAACGAACGGATCGAAGAGATCTATCTGTTGGCGCACGAGGCGCTCCAGCAGGGGCAGGAACGCTTTGCCGTGCATATCTTCCCCTTTCCCCTGACCCAGGCGAATTTGAAGAAATTTGCCGCGTCGCCCTGGATCAAGTTCTGGCAGGCCCTGGAACCGGGATACACCGCCTTCGAGCAGTCAAGGCAGGTTCCCGAAATATCGGTGCACAACGGCGAGTATGTGACGGCTGGGCGCGGTCAGAAACTTGCCATGCAGCAAACCTTCGAGCAAGGACGATCACGATGACCTCTTCGGGACACCGCCGCTCCCACCGGATTGAGTTTACCAGCGCCGCCCTGCTCCGCTACGGCGACAACGGCCTGCTGGAAGCGCGGGTCGACACCCGCGATATCAGCCTCCACGGCGTGATGATCAAGACCGATTCCCGCCTGCCCATCGCCACGCCCTGCACCGTCGAGCTCCATCTGAGCGGCGCCACCAGCGAGATGGATGTCGTGGTCCAGGGCGTGATCCAACGCCACGAAGACACCGGCATGGCCGTGGCCTTTACCCACCTCGACCCGGACAGTTTTCTCCACATCCTCAACCTGGTCAAGCTCCACGAGGCGGAATAGGTGCCGCGACCGGCATTGCCCGATCCTCCCTTCTTTCCTTCCCGGAATGGCCGTTACCGTTCTTCCCTGCCCTGCGCCGCCGCGCCGGTCTTCCGCGCTCCGCAGCGCCAAAGCGCCCGCGGCAGAGCGGGACATGTTTGTCCGGCCGCACCCTGTCCGGACGCAACCCATGAGGATCGTGCATGAACCCAGATGATGCGTACAACCTCGTTCCCGCCGACGAGATCTCCCGCCGCGTTCTGCGGCTCCAGCTCCGGTTGCAGGCCAGCTCGGTGGACGGCGCCCTGCTCCTGGACCCGTTGAACATGTACTACTACACCGGGACGATCCAGCAGGGGCTTGTCTGTATCCCGGCGACCGGGGAACCGGTCTTGCTGGTCCGGCGCAGCTATGAGCGGGCGCAGTTGGAAACACCGGTGCGCAGGCTTGTGGCGCTGAAAGGGTTCAGCCAGCTCGCCCCGATCTTTGCGGAGCTGGGCCTGGCGGCCGGCACCCTGGGCCTGGCCGAAACAGCCCTGCCGGTCGCGGCCTTTCGCGCCTTGACCAAAGCCTTGCCGGAGGCCGCCTTCGTGGACATCAGCGACAGCCTGGGCATGGTCCGGGCGGTGAAATCCGACTACGAGATCGACTGCATCCGCACAGCCGGAGAGCTGCACGGGCGGGTCTTCGCCGCTATCCCCGCCATGCTGCGCGAAGGCATGACCGAATGGGAACTCGGGTCAGCGATCCACAGACAGATGATGGCGCTGGGCTACACCGGGATCACCCGGTTTACGGCGAGCGGCGCGGAACTGTTTCTGGGGATCGTCAGTTTCGGCGAATCGGGCAACTATCCCACCGCCTCGGTGGGGCCGGGAGGCCAGACCGGGCTTTCCCCCGCCTTTCCCTCGGTCGGCGGCACGAGGAAACTCGGCAGAGGCGAACCCGTCTTCATCGATGTCGGGTTTGGCTATGAGGGATATTTCACCGATATGACGAGGATATTCTCGCTTGGTCCCCCGCCGGCCGCCGCGCTGGATGCCCACGCCACATGCCTGGACATCCAGGAGGCTGTCCGGCGCCGCCTGGTGCCCGGCGCGATTCCGTCCCGGATCTACCGGGAGATCTTCGACCAATTCGTGCTTGCCAGAGGGTTTGCGGAGCATTTCATGGGGTTCGGCGGCAACCAGGTGCCCTTCCTGGGGCACGGCATCGGCCTGGCGATTGACGAGTTCCCGGCCATTGCCGGCAAAATACACACCCC
>WQUH01000037.1 GCA_009782165.1 Pseudomonadota bacterium
TCCGCTACTTTTTAGCCAAGCATGTCCGGGCGGGCAGAACGGCGCCGCAGCTTGCGCCCGAGGCGGAACGGCGGCTCTTGTCCTACGACTATCCCGGCAATATCAGGGAGCTGGAAAACATCGCCCAGCGGTTGCTGGTCACCTGCGACGGCGAGGTGGTCGAGGCCCGGCACATCGCCGCCGTCTTCGGCGACAGCGGCGGGGTCGCGGTGCGCGAGCAGCGCGAGGACTGGCCCACTCTGGATGAACACGAAAAACGGTATATCCTGGAAGTCCTCGACGAGGTGGAGGGCAACCGGTCGGCGGCGGTGAAGATCCTGGGCATCGACCGGGTGTCCCTCTGGCGCAAGATCAAACGCTACGGCCTGGAAGACCCGGACACCTGATTGTTCTTTTTTCCCCTCTCCTCTCCCCGATCCTTCCCGGCCAGGCGGCCGGTCACGGCGTCAAGGCGCAACTCAGGCTGTCGAACAGGGGTTCGATGATATCGCTGGCCTGGGCCACCAACTGCAAGCGGATGCCTTCCACCACATCGGCATCCAGGGCTTCCACCTCTTCCCGGTTGGCCTGGGGCAGGAGCACCAGTTGCACCCCGGCCCGTTTGGCGGCCAGCACCTTTTCCCTGATGCCGCTGACCGGCAGGATCCGGCCGGTGAGGGTCATCTCGCCGGTCAGGGCCACGTCCCGCCGGGCCGGCCGCTTGGTGAGCAGCGACAGGAGGGTGGCGAAGATGGTGATTCCCGCCGAGGGGCCGTCCTTGGGGATGGCGCCGGACGGGAAATGGATGTGGACATCGACCCCCTTGAAGAAATCGTCGGAAATGCCGAAATCGCCGGACCTGCTGCGCAGAAAGCTGAGCGCGGTCTGGGCCGACTCGCGCAGCACCTCGCCCAGCGAGCCGGTCAGGAGCAGGGTGCCGGAGCCGGACATCAGGGCCGCCTCGACGCTGATAATCTCGCCGCCGGTCTCGGCCCAGACCATGCCGGTGGCAATGCCGGGCTGGAGCGTGGCCTCGGCCGCCTCCCGGCGGAGCTTGCGGGGACCGAGCAACTTGGTCACGTCCGGGGCGTCGATGACGATCCGCTCCTCCGGCCGGTCAGAGGATTTGAGGCAGAGCATGGCGATCTTCCGGCAGATGTCGGCGATCTGCCGTTCCAGGTTGCGCAGGCCCGATTCCCTGGTGTAGTCGTTGATGATCATGGACAGGGCCTCGTTGGTCAGCTTGACCATGGACCTGGGCAGGCCCGCCACCTTGAGCTGCCGGGGCAGGATGAACTGGTGGGCGATGTGCAGCTTTTCCCGCTCGGTGTAGCCGCTGAATTCGATGCACTCCATCCGGTCCAGCAACGGACCGGGCAGTTTGGACAGGTCGTTGGCCGTGGCGATGAACATGATCCGGGACAGATCGAAGGGCAGTTCCACGTAGTGGTCGGTGAAGTGGATGTTCTGTTCCGGATCGAGCACCTCGAGCAGGGCCGAGGCCGGGTCGCCGCGGAAATCCTGACCGATCTTGTCGATCTCGTCGAGCATGAAGACCGGGTTGTTGACCTTGGCCCGCTTCAGCTCGGTGATGATCCGGCCGGGCAGGGCCCCGACATAGGTGCGCCGGTGGCCGCGCAGTTCGGCCTCGTCGCGCAGTCCCGCCATGGACAGGCGGATGAATTGCCGCTGCAAAGCCTCGGCGATGGCCCGGCCCACCGAGGTCTTGCCGGTGCCGGGAGGGCCGGTGAAACAGAGGATCGGCCCCTTGCTCATCTGAACAAAGATCTTTTTTTCCAGCACTTCCTTGACCGTGCGCCGCAGTTCGTCGAGGTTGACCGGCTTGCCCAGAAAATGGGCCGCGCCTTTTTTCAGGGCGTCCACCGCCGAGCTGACCGTGGCAAACCCGGTGACCATGATCACCGGCACCTCCGGGGCTTTGTGGTTGATCTGATCCAGCAGTTCGAAGCCGTCCATCTGCTCCATCTTCATGTCGGTCACCACCAGATCGATCTCCTCGCGGGCCATCACCTCCAGGGCCTCGGCTCCGTTGGCGGCTCCGTGGCAGTTGTATCCCTCCCTGCCGAGCACATAGATCATGTTGGTGCGGGCAATCTCCTCGTCGTCGACAATGAGGATCGATTGCCTGGCCTTGCTGCACAGGGTCTTGGCGGCCAGAAATTCGAGAATCCGCTGCTTGACCTGACCCAGGCCGTAGTGCCAGGTGTCGAGCGTGGCCTGGGTCCGGGCCAGGTCGAGCTTGTGCTGACTGGAGATGTTCCAGGGCAGCGCCAAGAGCAGTTCGATATAGTTGATGCCGGTCGAATATTCGGCGATGGCCGTATCGGTCTTTTCCAGCTTTTCCAGCTCGCTGGCAATCGTCTCCATGACGATCTGGGGCAGGTGGGCCGTCCCGGCCCGAGAACGAAGCTGTTCCAGGAGCGAGGGCGTCGGTTCGGGCTGCGATTCAGGCGGTCCGCTCAGTTCAGTTTTCTTTTTGAAAAACATGGGTGACTCCTCTCATGTCGTTTTCATCCGGTCATTCTTTCTTCCCTTTCTACCTGGAGATCATAATTTTGCAATAACAATGCCGCCCCGGCTTGGCATCCATCCGGCAGCGCGCCGGCCCCTGCCGACCAGCCTCG
>WQUH01000038.1 GCA_009782165.1 Pseudomonadota bacterium
TTATTTACCTTGCCGGCATAGTCACGCTTGACGTTAATCATGCGATGCGTTACTATGGCGACATGTCGATTCAATCCTTTCGTTGCCCAGATGCCCACGCCCTGTTCAACCGGCAGCGCGTCGCCCGCTTCGTCAATATAGAAGCGCCGGCGCGGCGCAAGCTGGAACAGTTGCACATGGCTGGGCGCCTCAATGATCTGCGCTACCCCCCGGCAACCGGCTGGAAAAACTCTCCGGAGACCGGGAAGGCCAATACAGCATCCGCATCAATGACCAGTGGCGCCTGTGTTTCACCTGGACAGACGGCAACGCTGAAGATGTTGAAATTGTCGATTATCACTGACGGAGGAAGAGCATGAAGCTTTCGCCCATTCACCCCGGCCAAATCCTGCATGATGATTTTCTGAAACCGATGGGTATCAGCAAGTACCGGCTGGCCAAAGAGATCGGCGTCCCAGCGCAGCGCATCGGCGAAATCGTTGCCGGGCGGCGCGGCATCACCGCCGACACCGACCTGCGCTTGTGCAAATTTTTCAACTTGTCCGAGGGATATTGGCTGCGCGGCCAGGCGCGTTTCGACACGGAAACAGCCAAAGACGCGCTTGCTGACGAGTTGGCGCGGATTCGCCCTTTCGAAGCGCGGCAGAACGCTTGCGCTTGAGTTCAGCATTGACAAGCTGGTTGGCCTGCCGCACCGCGCCGGTCTGCGCGTGGAGTTTCGCGTCCGCACGGCAAAACGCGCCGCATAAAGAGGATGCTTGCGCACGTCTGACGGCTTCCTGGCGGCGCGTTACCGTGATATTTACCTGGTTTCATCGTGGATGCCAACGGACGGAAACGGACGGTTACGGACGAAAAGGCATAAGAAAACCCCGTAAAACCTTGCTGTTCTACGGGGTTAGTGGACTTCCACGGATGTGCGCGGAATCTATACTGGTGAACGAGGCGGGATTCGAACCCGCGGCCTTTGGCTTCGGAGGCCAACGCTCTATCCAGCTGAGCTACCCGTCCAGGGAGGACCGCCTGCATAAGCGAGAGGCAAATATACACCAATTGCCTGGTGGCGCAAGGATTACGCAATCGTTTGGGCGATTATTTCCCAGACGCGGCAGGTCGTTCATCCATCCGGCGCGGCGGCGGTGCGGGCCGCAACCGGGGCAAGGAGACAAAATATCAGGCGGATGGTGGCGAGGATGCTTGACATCCGTCCATGTTTTCTGTATACAGCAAGGCTTACATTTCAGTCGTTCATCATTGATGCTTTTATAAGGAGTTAGGAGTTCTCATGGCCAATCACAAGTCAGCGGAGAAAAGGGATCGTCAGGCAAAAATGCGCCGTTTGCGCAACCGGATGAACAAATCGGCAGTGAAAACCGCCATCCGCCAGGTGGAAGAAGCGCTGGTCGCCGGTTCCGAGGAACAGGCCAAGGCCGCTCTGCAGGCTGCCATTCCGGTCATTTACAAGACCGCCACCAAGGGATCCATCCACAAAAGAACCGCTGCCCGCAAGGTTTCCCGGTTGACCAAACGGGTCAACAAGATGCAGCCCCGCGCCTGAGGCGGAGCCTTGCCCTTTTTGTCTTCAATGACCCGCGAAAATGCAAGGCCATGGGAACAGGGTGTTCCCGTGGCCTTTTTTGCGTCCGGCCGCGGCCTCGTCCGTGACGGCGGCCCGCGCGGCAGTTTGTCCCGGAACGAGATCGAACCCGCAACCATGCCGACCGATCCGGGCCGCATGATCTTCCGCCACTGAAGCCCAGGTCGTATCCATGTACAGTCCCGCGCCGCACGCCTTTGCCGACATGGTCACATCGTTCGATCTCGTGCCGGTGCATCGGACCGTGATCGCCGATCTCGACACCCCGCTCACCATCTTTGCCAAGGTGGCCGAAGCCGATCCGCACGCCTTTCTGTTCGAATCCATGGAAGGCGGCGAAAAATGGGGCCGCTATTCGTTTATCGGCCTCGACCCGCTGCTCACCTTCACCAGCGCCGGCGACACGGTGCGCCTCGCCTATCCCGGTCTGGCCATTGCCGGCGAAGAGCGTCCGGGCGTCAACCCCCTGGATGAATTGCGGCGGCTGCTCGCCTCGTTCAGGGTCAGCGACGCGCCGGGACTGCCCCGGTTTTATGGCGGCGCGGTCGGCTTTCTCGGCTACGATATGGTGCGGTTCATGGAACGCATTCCCGACCGGCATCCGCCGCTCGATCTGCCGGATTCCTCGTTCATGGTGCCGAGGATCATCCTGATCCACGACGCGATCCAGCAGACCCTGACCGTGGTCTGCAACGTGTGGGCGAAAACCAACGCCAACAGCGAGCCACTGCACCTCTACGACGATGCCTGCCGACGGATCGACGAGATGATCCTGCGGCTCGACCAGCCGATTCCCCGCCAGTTTGTCGTCCAGGACCAGCCCACCGGGCCGCACCGCTTCACCTCGAACATGGACGAGGCCGGTTTCGCCGCCATGGTGGAACGGGCCAAGGAGTATATCCTCGCCGGCGACATCATTCAGGTGGTGCTGTCGCAGCGCTTTCACGCCGCCTTGCGGGTCAAGCCCTTTGCCCTGTACCGGGCCCTGCGCCACATCAATCCAAGCCCCTATTTATT
>WQUH01000039.1 GCA_009782165.1 Pseudomonadota bacterium
GCTGACTGTGGCCGAGGCGCACGGCGTGTTGCTGCAACTGGAGCTGAAGGGGCTGATTCGCCAGCTCCCCGGTCAGCAGTATGAACGCATTCACGGCAACTGATGGATCCGGCGGTTTTTCAACGCGAATGACCGTTTTTTTTCCGGCCGATCTGGTATATTCACCCCGTAGAGTCTGAACCCTTCACCACAAATCCAATCTCTTTGGAGAAGCGCCATGCGATCACTGATGATTGCGCCTTCGATCCTCTCCGCCGATTTTGCGCGGCTTGGCGAGGAAATCAGGGCTGTCGAAGCGGCGGGAGCGGATGTCATCCATGTCGATGTCATGGATGGCCACTTCGTGCCCAACATTACCATCGGCCCCTTGGTGGTCCGGGCGGTCCGGGCGGTCACCCGCCTGCCGCTCGACGTCCACCTGATGATCTCCGATCCTGACCGCTATATCCACGACTTCATCGATGCCGGCGCCGATTGGGTGACGGTGCATGTCGAGGCCTGCACCCATCTGCACCGCACCCTGGCCGCGATCCGGGAGCGGGGCAAAAAGGCCGGCGTGGTGCTCAACCCGGCCGCCTCTCTTGCCACGCTCGAATACGTGCTGGCCGAGCTCGACCTGGTGATGCTCATGAGCGTCAATCCCGGCTTCGGCGGCCAGTCGTTCATCGAATCCTCGCTGGAGAAAACAAGGCGGTTGCGGCAGATGCTCGATCAGGTGAATCCCGAGGCCGGCATCGAACTGGACGGCGGGATCGGCCCGGCGACCATCGGCCGGGCCGCCGCCGCCGGGGCCAACATCTTTGTTGCCGGTTCCGCAATTTACGGACAGAAGGATTACCGGGAAGTCATCACCCGGATGAAACAACTGGCCCAACAGTGACCATTGCCTGACAAGGGAGGCGCTTATGGACGTGCACGACTTTTCGGCCCATGCGGCAACAGGAAAACTCGCGGCCCTGGCGCGGACGCCCCACGATCTCACCGCGGACGGCGGGCTGACCCCGCAGCGGGTCGGCACGATGCGGATGTCGTTTTGCGGCTTCGATCTCCTCTACGCCACCCAGCGGATCACCCCTGAAGTCTTGGATGCGCTCCAGGAGCTTGCCGACGAGGCCGGGCTGATCGCCGCCTGCACGGCGATGCAGCAGGGGGCGGTGCTGAACCGCATCGAAGGCTATGCCAGCGAGAATCGCCAGGTTCTGCACACGGCCTGCCGCGACCTGTTCGACCAGCCCCCCATGGCGCCGGAGGCAAGCGCCAAGGCGCGGCGGGAACTCGACAAGTTGCGGACTTTTCTCGACGAACTGGCCAGCGGCGCCATCGTCAATGCGCAAGGCCAACCCTTCACCACCATGGTCCAGGTGGGGATCGGCGGCTCCGACCTGGGGCCGAGGGCCCTGTACATGGCGCTGAAGGCCTACGCCCTGCCCGGCCGCTGTGCCCGGTTCATCGCCAATGTCGATCCCGACGATGCGGCCGAGGTGCTGTCCGGGCTCGATCTGTCGCGCACCCTCTTCAATGTGGTGTCGAAAAGCGGCACCACCCTGGAAACCCTGACCAACGAGCGGCTGGTCCGCGCCAGGATCGCCGAGGCGGGGCTCGACCCGGCGCGCCATCTGGTGGCCGTCACCGGCGAGGGCGGCCCCATGGATGATGCCGGCAAGTACCTGCGCTCGTTTTACATGGAAGATTACATCGGCGGCCGGTATTCGTCGACCTCCATGGTCGGGCTCGTCACCCTGGGCTTTGTCCTGGGCTTCGAGGCAGTCACCGACATCCTGCGGGGCGCGCACGAGGTCGACCGGGCCGCGCTCAAACCGGACATCCGGGCCAACCTCCCCCTGCTGCTGGCGCTGCTGGGCATCTGGAATCACAATTTTCTCGGCCACGCCACCGTGGCGGTGCTGCCGTACAGTCAGGCGCTGTCCCGATTTCCCGCCCATCTGCAACAGTGCGACATGGAAAGCAACGGCAAGTCGGTCACCCGGCAAGGCAAGGCGGTCGGCTGGAAGACCGGCCCCGTGGTCTGGGGGGAACCGGGCACCAACGGCCAGCATGCCTTCTACCAACTGATCCACCAGGGGACCGAGGTCGTTCCCGCCGAGTTCATCGGTTTTCGTCACAGCCAGTACGGCCTCGATCTGCAGGTGGCGGGGACCGGCTCGCAGCAGAAACTGGTCGCCAATATGCTGGCCCAGTCCCTGGCGCTGGCGCTGGGCAAGCAGGACGACAACCCGGCCCGGTGTTTTCCGGGGAACCGTCCCAATGCGGTCCTGATTGCCGACCGGCTGACGCCGCGGACCATGGGCGCCCTGCTGGCGATCTACGAGCATCGGATCGCGTTTCAGGGTTTCTGCTGGAACATCAACTCGTTCGACCAGGAAGGCGTCCAGTTGGGCAAGGTGCTGGCAACCCGCCTGCTGGACCTCCTCGCGGCCAGGACGCCTCCCGAGGGGGCAGACACCCTGGAGATGAGCGTGTTGCGGCAGGCGGGAATCGGATGAACATCCCCCCTTCCGTCTCTGTTTTGTAAGGCGCGACAGTGGGTTAGATTTTTTGTTGACAAAGGATTGTCGGACGTTTATGCTCCCTTTCTGAATGAGGATTCAAT
>WQUH01000040.1 GCA_009782165.1 Pseudomonadota bacterium
TATGCCTATATCCTGGCCGGCCAGCACCAGAAGGCCGGACCGCTGTACAAGGAGGCGATGCTGACCCTGGCCGAGAAACTGGGGCCGGACCATCAGGAGATGGCCGTCTGCTGGTTTCAGATCGGCGAGCTGCAGGAGACCCTGGGCGAGTACGACAAGGCGGTTGGCCTGTACAAAAAGGCCCTGGCGATCATGGAACGCGAAAAGGGCGAGGAGCACCCCTCTCTCGCCCCTCTCCTGGCCAAACTGGCGGCCATCTGCATGGAACTGGAAATGGAGCCCGAGGCGGTTCCCCTGTACGAGCGTTTGGTGCGGATCCAGGAAAAGACGCTGCGGGCCGACCGTCTGCAACTGGCCGTCAGCCTCAACGGCCTGGCCGAATCCTACCGCCTGGTGGGCCGGTATTTTGACGCCGAATCCAGCTACCTGAAGATCCTGGAGATCAACGAGGCGGCGCACGGACCGGATCACCCCAGCGTGGCCGCGGTCCTCCAGGAACTGGCCAAACTGAACATCAAACTGCGGCGGCCGGAAAGGGCCAACCAGTACCAGGACCGGGCCGCGGCCATTTTCACCAAGAACGTCGAGGCCGCGGAAGAAAAAAGCGGCGATGCGCCGCTGACCCTGGAACTCTAGGCGGCAGACGAACGGAATAAACGGAATCTCGCATGGATCTTGTCGATCTCATTCAGGAAAAAAGATTTGTCGGCCAGGAGTTCCTTGCCTGGCTGTGGTACAAATCGGAAGAGCGCGGCGGCAGTGTGGCCGTGCCCGGCCGGGGCGATGTGCAGGTGGTGTTCGAAAAGCACATGCTGCTCGAATATGGCGAGGGCGAAGCCAACGAAAAGGTCATCTGCCGGGGCCTCCAGACCGAGTTGAAGGAGGCGCGGGCCGGGCTCGGACTGGCCAAGAAACCCGAACAGGCCCGCATCCGCCTGGCCTGGGCCGAACACGAATTCAGCCTGACCCTGACGGCGGCCGCCTTCGAGTTCCGCAACATCCGCCTGCCCAAAACCGCCGGGGCCGACGAAGACGACGGCCGGGCCGAAAGCATGGAAGGCCGCATCCTGGAACGGATCGCCCTGATCGAGCAGTTGACCCGCCTGGTCGACGACCTGTTCCGCCTGTTCATCAACATCAGGGCATCGGCGCTCTGGGACGAGGAACTGGTCAGAATCCGCGCCTGGATCAATGCCGGCGCCCAATCCGCATAACCTTTGCAACGGACAGCAGTGTGATGGAATTTGAAACCGTGATCGGGCTGGAGATCCATGCCCAGATGAAAACCAAAAGTAAAATTTTCTGCGGCTGCTCAACCGCCTTCGGCGCGCCGCCCAACACCCACACCTGTCCGGTCTGCCTGAGCATGCCCGGCTCGCTGCCGGTGCTCAACCGCAAGGTGGTTGAATCGGCGATCAAGCTGGGCCTGGCCACCGAATCGACCCTCAACCGCGAAAACCGCTTCGACCGCAAGAACTACTTCTACCCCGACCTGCCCAAGGGCTACCAGATCTCCCAATTCGAGATGCCCATCTGCGAACACGGCCGCCTGGAGATCGAAGTGGAGGGGCAGCCGCCCAAAACCATCGGCATCACCCGCATCCACATAGAGGAGGATGCCGGCAAGCTGGTGCATGACGACCGCGAGCCGGTCAGCTATGTCGACCTCAACCGCGCCGGCACCCCGCTGTTGGAGATCGTCTCCGAACCGGACCTGCGTTCGCCCGAGGAGGCGACCGCCTATCTGAAAAAATTGCACGCCATTGTCCGCTACCTCGACATCTGCGACGGCAACATGCAGGAGGGCAGCTTCCGCTGCGACGCCAACATCTCGCTGCGGCCCCGAGGCCAGAAGGAGTTCGGGGTCCGCACCGAACTGAAAAACATGAATTCGTTCCGCAACGTGCAGTTGGCGCTGGAATACGAGGAACGGCGGCAGCGCGACATCCTCCTCGAAGGCGGCCGGGTGGTGCGGCAGACCCTGCTGTGGGATGCGGACCGCGGCCAGAGCGAACCGATGCGCGGCAAGGAAGAGGCCCATGACTACCGCTATTTCCCGGACCCGGACCTGATCCCGGTGGTGCTCGACCAGGCGTGGATCGAACGGATGCGGGGCGAATTGCCCGAACTGCCGGACAAACGACAACAGCGCTTTGTCAGCCAATTCGAGCTGACCGACTACGATGCCGCCATCCTCACCGCCTCCCGCGAACTGGCCGACTTTTTCGAGACCGCGCTAAAGGAATGCAACCAGCCCAAAAAGCTGGCCAACTTCATCGGCACCGAACTGCTGCGCGACTACGGCCCTGAGCGGATCAACGCCTGTCCGGTGCGGCCGCGTCAACTGGCCCGGCTGCTCAACATGGTCGAAGAGGGCCGCATCTCAAACAAGATCGCCAAGACGGTCTTTGGCGAAATGCTCGCCACCGGCGCCGACCCGGAGGCGATCGTCGCCGCCAAGGGGCTGACGCAGATGAGCGACGAGGGCCAGTTGGCGGAACTGGTGCGGGAGATTGTCGCCGCCAACCCGGACCAGGCGCAGCAGTTCCGCGAAGGCAAGACCAAGGTGATGGGCTTTTTCGTCGGCCAGTTGATGCAGAAGACCAAAGG
>WQUH01000041.1 GCA_009782165.1 Pseudomonadota bacterium
CGGTGACGGTCGCCAGCGACCATCCGGCGGCCGCGGCGAAATTGGCCGGGGCCGACTATGGCGGCAAAGGTCCGGTCAAGCTGACCGGCCGGGTGCTGGGCGGCGGCAATACCTGGAAGATGGAAGGACTCAAACTGACGGCCGGCTCAAGCGATCTCGGCGGCGACGTAAGCGCGCAACTGGCCCCCCATCCGAAAAACCCGAAGATCGTCGGCAAACTTGCATCCGCCGCCATCAACCTGAGCGATTTCGTCCCGGCGTCAAGCCAGGCCGCAGCGGGATCGGCGGACAAATCGGCGGAAAAGGCAACGGAGAAAACAGCGGAGAAACCGGCAAAAGGCGATGGCCGGATCTTCCCGAACGATCCCCTGCCCGTGGCCGCCCTGCGGTCGGTCGATGCCGACCTTTCCCTGCAAGTCGGCAAGCTGACCCTTGACGCCGCCACCCAGTTGACCGATGTGGCCCTGACCGTGCAGTTGAACGGCGGGCGTCTGGCCGTCAAGCCGTTGCGGCTGGGCGTGGCCGGCGGCACCATCGAGGGCGAGATCGGTCTGGACGCATCCGGCAAGATCCCGACCGCCACAGTGGGCCTCACCGGACGGCAGGTGGAACTGGGCAAACTGGAGGCGGTCAAGGGGTCGCTCTCCGGCGGCAAGAGCGACATCAAGGCAAATCTCAAGACCAGCGGCGAGTCGGTCCGCGCCCTCATGGCCGGGCTCAACGGCGAGACCAGCGTCAGTGTCGGCGAAGGCAACCTGCTCAACAAGGCGGTGGACGTTGCCGCCGGCGACATGCTTTTCCAGGTGTTGGGGGCGATCAACCCCTTTGCCAAGAGTGAACCCACCACCAAGATGGAGTGCGCGGTGGTCCGGTTCGTCATCCGCGACGGCGTGGCCACCGCCGACAAGGGCATTGCCCTGCGCACCAGCCAGGTGGATGTGGTCGGCGCCGGCACTGTCGATCTCCGGTCGGAACAACTGGATCTCGGCATCAAACCACGGGCGCGCGGCGGCCTCGGCCTGTCCCTGTCCACCCCGCTGGCCGGCCTGGTCAGACTCGCCGGCACCTTGGCCAAACCCTCGGTCGGCATCGACGCGGTCGGCACCCTGAAGACCGCGGCTTCAATCGGCGCGGGCATTGCAACGGGCGGGCTGTCAACCCTTGGCGAGTACGCGATCGACAAGGCGACCGGCGACGACGATCCCTGCCGGACCGCCCTCGGCCAATCCCAGCCCCAGCAAACCCAGGGCAAGGGGCAAACTGAAACCAAACCGAAGCAGGAAAGCCAGCAGAAAGGAGGCGCGGGCGGACTGCTCAAAGGGGTGTTCGGCAAGTGACCACAGGCAGTAAGATACCCGCAGCAGCCGGCAGCCCGGCTCTGACCCATTTCATCAATCAGGAGAACCCGCTATGAACAGGACATGCCTCTATTTCTTGCTGTTGCTTCTGTGCGCCGCCGTCCCCGCCGGCGTGTGTGCCGCCGACCACACTGTCTTCGGCAAAAAAACGGAAAAACACGATCAAGCCAAATATGATCGGGCCACGGCAGGAGAAAAAAAGGATATCAAATCCAAACATCACGGCAAGGAGTTAAAAAACAAACACAAAGACAAACATAAAGACAAGAAGACGAAAAAGACCCACAACAAGCATGGGAAAGGCGACGCCACGAAAAAGCACCACAATAAAAGGTAACCTGTCGTCGCCGTGACGACCGCCGCCTCATCGCCGGCAGGCTCCACCTCCCTGGAGAGGTCAGCCCTGCTGGTCGCCACCCTGACCTCTTTCATGGGACCGTTCATGGTCTCGTCGGTCAACGTGGCCCTGCCGGCCATTCAGGACGATCTGGGCGTGACCGCCGTTCAGTTGAGCTGGGTCGCCACCTCGTACCTGCTGGCGATGATGGTGGTACTGCTGCCGGTGGGCAAGATTGCCGACATGGTCGGCCGCAAAAAGGTTTTCACCGCCGGCCTGATCGTTTACACCCTGGCCTCGACCGCAGCGGCCTTTGCCGGCAGCACGGCCTGGTTCCTCGTGTTCCGTGCCTGCCAGGGCATCGGCGCCGGGCTGTTCGTCACCACCGGCATGGCGATTGTGACCTCCATCTTCCCGCCCCACAAACGGGGCCGGGCCATCGGCATCTACGTGGCCGCCGTCTACATCGGTTTGTCGGTCGGTCCCCTGGCCGGAGGGGCGCTGGTCCAGCAGTTCGGCTGGCGCTCCATCTTTCTGGTCATGCTGCCGCTCGGCGCGGGCTCGGTGGCCATCACCCTGACCTGCCTCAAGGGGGAGTGGGCCGATGCCTCCACCCGGCGGCTCGACATCGCCGGCAGCCTGATCTACGCCATCGCCATCCTGGCCCTGATCTACGGGGCCTCCATCCTGCCGTCCTGGCAGGGAGCGGTGCTGGCCTGCGCCGGTCTGGCGGGTCTGGTTGTCTTTTTCCGCCAACAGCAGCGAACCCCCACCCCTCTGTTCGAGGTCTCCCTGTTCACCACCAACCGGACCTTCACCTTTTCCAGCCTCGCGGCCCTGCTCAACTATTCCGCCACCTTTGCGGTCACCTTTCTGATGAGCCTGTATCTGCAATATCTCAAGGG